>CAYXRA010000151.1:0-11401 GCA_964467525.1 uncultured Calditrichaceae bacterium | reverse complement strand
TCGGTATCGAAACAGAGAAACATCGAATAGACAAACCCATTACCCCGCCAGCCACGGCATTCGGAAGTCGCTCCCGGGTTTACCCGCACAAAACGACATAGACCCAATTTTTTTCTCAGATCGCTGCAAGCCTACCCCTCCGCCGGAGGGGTATTATGCTTTTTCCCATGTCCTGTGTTGGCGGAAATACTTAAAATACTAAAACTAAACTTCCAGCCTAAAATTACTTATAGCGCACCCATTTTATTATCTCCGGCAGCGTCGGACGTTTTCCATACATTAATATCCCCACGCGGAAAATTCGGCTCACAAGCCAGATAAAAAAGACAATGGTCAGGATTAATATAATGATGGATAATAATATCTCTCCTGTCGCCGGCGTGGTCAGATTAATCCTGGCAAACATGATAACCGGTGAAAAGAACGGAATCAGCGAAAGTACCACAACCAGAGTGCTGTCCGGATTTTTCACCAGGAAGCCGAGCAGCATAATCGGAATAATCAGCATAAAAACAATCGGCGTGGCAACCTGCTGCGCCTCCTGATCGGTGTTGGTCATAGCCCCGACCGCGGCATAAATTGTGGCGTACAGGAAATATCCAAGCAGGTAGAAAAGCACGAAGTACACAAATATCACCGGTGAAAAATTCAGGAAGTCACCGGAAACAGGCAGCACTCTGCCGCCGAAGATGACTAATGCAATGCCAAATACCGCCCAAATCAGATATTGTGTTAAACCGACGAATCCCTGTCCCAGAATTTTCCCGGTCATTAACTGGAACGCATTGGACGCCGAAAGCAGAACTTCGATAATACGGCTGGTTTTTTCCTGAACGATACTGCGCATAATCGCGTTGCCGTAAAGCAGCAGCGTAACATATAAAATGAGCACGAAAATAAAAGTACCGAAGTATTCCTCCAGAAAACCGCGTTCGCTCTCTTGTCCGCCTTTAACAATCTTCACGGTTTTTAGTTTTACCGCCTTGGTCAGTTCATTAATTATTTCCGGATCGAGTCCCGATTTTTCGATACGGTGATTACTGACGATCTCTTCCACGGTGTTTTTCAGCCTGCGGTTTAAATCGATATTGGCCACATTTTTGGCATAGTAGAAAATCTGATCGTTATCGATCACTTCCGCGGGAATATAGAGCAGTCCGTCTATTTCTTCATCTTCAATCCGTTGCTTTTGATCATTTAGGATGCTTTCCGGATCATTAAGCGGGGATTCAATCCGCTCGAGCGTATAGCGGATCGATCCGTCTTCCAGGGTATCGTCTAGCGCGCTTTGCAAATGATCGAACACAAAACCCGCCTGATCGACAACATTGATGCGAATGGCTTCTTCGGTTTCCATCATCACCAGCAGCGAGGGTACGGTTCCCAGGGCGATCATAATCAACGGCGTAAGCAGGGTTATTATGATAAAACTCTTTTTGTATACCGCTTCCTTATATTCTCTTTTGATAAATGTCCGGATTTCTCTCATGACTGTTTTCCTCCGCCGGCTAAAGAGATAAAAATTTCATTCAGACTGGATCGCTGTGACTGCATTTTAGTGAGCTGTAGTTGTGGGATTATTTTTTCCAGCAAATCGTTAGTGCTGAAGTCGTCCTTTAACTGCACTTCGATATATTTGCCGTAGTCATCGACATTACGGACCATATCCAGATTTTTTATAAAACTGCCGTCCCCTTCATATTCCAGGTGCAGGGAGCGCTTGCCGTATGCTTTCTGAATCTCCTGCAATTTACCGTCCAGCACTTTTTGTCCCTTATTGATCATCATAACTTCATCGCAAAGTTTTTCAGCGGTATCCATCATATGCGTTGAAAACATGATCGCTTTGCCCTGCGATTTAAGCTCTAAAATGATATCTTTCAAAAGATTGACATTCACCGGGTCCAGTCCCGCAAAGGGTTCATCTAAAATAATCAGTTCAGGTTCGTGGATGATGGTGCAGATGAACTGGATTTTTTGCTGCATCCCTTTGGATAATTCTTCGATTTTTGATGCGCTGTTTTCAACCAGATTCAATTTTTCCAGCCATTGTCCGGCTGCTTTGCGCGCCTTACCGGCCGGTATGCGCCTGAGTTCGGCCATGAATACAATAAGATCGATTACTTTCATTTTCTGATAAAGACCGCGCTCCTCAGGCAGGTAACCGATTTTCGTTTTTAGATCATCACTCATCTTCTGTCCGAATAGTTTGATTGATCCGGAATCAGGGGCCAGAATGTTCATAATCATACGGATTGTCGTGGTTTTCCCGGCGCCGTTGGGTCCTACGACGCCGTAAACGTGTCCGGCGGATACCCCGAAACTTACCGTATCCACAGCCTTAAACGAGCCGAATGATTTACTAACCTCGTGAACTTCAAGTACAGCCATAGTCTCTCCTGTCATTTAGTGGCTTTATTAGGTCACCGGTATGTCAAATAAATTTTCCTTAATACCGATCATAAGCGCGCTACAATTGATTGAAATAAATCAGACCGTAAATATATCAATAATACCAAAAAGGGGCAAGGTGAAATGGAGGGATTTATCATGTATGCTATATTCACTGCAATTCATTTTATTGAATTAATTTCATAATTTAATTAACTTACAGCCGTTTAAAAAAAGTAACGTTATATAACTGTGTTGTGGATATTTGTGAACTTCGCGGGTTTTTTTGAGTTTACAGGACAAGCGAAATATTGATATGAGTAATGATACCTGAAACAGAACGTTACCGGATAATTAAACAGAATTAGTTGGATTTAATTTGTACCGATTGAGCAAAGAATACGTATTATGAAGCGCAGAAAGTTTTTTCAGATATTTTCCTCAGTGCTCAGCGCTCCCTTTTTCTTAACCGGCCATCTTTTCAGTCGCGGCTATAAAACGCAGGCGCTGTTAAAAGGGACCTTAACCGTTAAAAATATGCACAAAAACGGCGCGGAAAAACAGCTCCGCTACGTCGTGATTAACAACCATATCTATCTGCCCCTCGAAGAATTTGCCGAGACAAATGATTATGGCATTTTTACTAACAACGCCCGCAAAAAAAGTGTGCTTTACGTGGGACGGGAAAAAGCAAAATTTACCGCGCAGAATAGCTTTGTTATCCTGAATGAACAGATTTATCAGTATTTTTATGAACCGCAATGGATCGAAGGCCATCTGTGGGCGCCCGCCGCGGTCATTGCCGATCTGTTTAATAAATATACCGCGCATAAAATGGAATTTGACGCCGGCAAAAAATTATTTTTGATCGGGAAAACAGACGTAAATATTACTAATGTTAAAATAAACACCAAAGAAAACGGTACTCTGATTCATATCTTATCTGACAAGCAATTCGGCAAGAAGGATATCAGTTTAAAAGTTGCCAACGGCTGGCTGCATGTTGATATCTACGGGGGCAAGGCCGATGCGGAAGTGATTAACCGGCAAAGCGGCGCCGGGGTTATTTCGGAAGTTGAAGCCATTCAGTTTGACCAACTGGTTTCGCTGGCTTTTAAGCTGAGGGGAAAGGTTCTGTCCCGCGACCTGCTGTTGAATCCGGGTGAAACTGATTTTTACGTCAGTTTGCGTATTGATGATAAAATCGATGAAGGCGAAGAGACGCAGGCCAGGGAAGACCTGGAAAATCAAAAGCGTGAATGGCTCATCGATACGATTGTAATCGATCCCGGACACGGCGGAAAAGACGCCGGGGCGCCCGGATACGGCAATCTCCGTGAAAAAGATATCGTACTGCCCGTATCGCTGAAACTGGGCGAAATAATTAAGAAGAAATTGCCAGAAGTAAAGATTGTTTACACCCGTAAAACGGATATATTTATTCCCCTGTGGAAAAGGACCAAAATAGCCAACGAAAACAATGGCAAGCTGTTTATCAGTCTGCATTGCAATGCCGTGGATGACCGGCGGGCGCGCGGTTTTGAAACGTATTTTTTAAGCGCTGAAAAAGATAATAAGGCCCGCGACGTGGTTCTGCAGGAAAATGCTTCGATACAGTTCGAAGGCAAAGAAGACCGCAAACGGTACGAGGGGATCAATTTTGTCCTTGCCACGATGGCCCAGAATGCCTTTATTAAACAGAGCCAGTACCTGGCCTCGGTAGTACAGAAGTCAATGGCCCGGGTAATGAAACCGATGGGTATGGCAGATCGCGGCGTGAAACAGGGACCGTTCTGGGTTATGGTCGGGGCGACGATGCCTAATATATTAGTTGAAATGGGTTTCATATCGAACAAATATGAAGCGGGTTTGTTAAGGAGAAAATCTAATCAGACGCGGATGGCAGAGGCCATCGCCGATGGTATTATTAAATATAAAAATGATATAGAAAGCGCAATCTGAAATGAGAAATCCTATTGGTATATTCGACTCCGGTATCGGCGGTTTAACAGTAGTGAAACAGCTTTCGCGATTACTGCCCGATGAACATCTAATTTATTTTGGCGATACGGCCCGCATTCCGTACGGCACCCGTTCAAAGCGGCTGATTCAGCAGTACGCCCTGGAAGACGCCCTGTTTCTGATGCAATATGATATTAAAATGGTCGTTGTGGCTTGTAATACGGCATCGTCGGTAGCGTTGCCCTATCTGCAAAATCATTTGCAGGTGCCTGCTGTCGGTGTGGTGATACCCGGCGCCGAAGCGGCTATCGATCTGACTAAAAACAAAAATATCGGCGTTATCGGCACGCGGGCAACGATCAACAGCGGGGCCTACCGCTCGGAGATCATCAAACGGATGCCCGATGCCCGGGTGTTCTCGCAGGCCTGCCCGCTGCTGGTTCAATTGGTGGAAGAGGGCTGGCTGGATGATTATGTAACCATACTGACCCTGAAAAAGTATCTGCACGATTTAATGAAAGAAAAGATCGATACACTTATTTTAGGTTGTACACATTATCCGTTACTGCAGGAGTCCATTACAAAAGTCGTAGGCCCGGAAGTTAAATTAATTGATTCGGGCAAGGAAACAGCAAGGGCCGTAAAGCAAATGCTGAGCGAAAAAAAATTACTCAATACAGAAGGAAAATCCCGCGAAGACCGGTTCTTCGTGAGTGACATTCCGGCCAAATTTGAGGAAATCGGCTCGCGATTTTTAGGACAGCCATTGCGCAATGTGCAACGCGTCGATTTTGAAAAATTCCTGATTAACCTGGGCGCAAAAGCCCCTTCTTTTATAAATCAGTTTGAACATTAATAATAATGAAGGAATCAAGATGAAAATCGTTATGCGATTAATATTCCTTAGCTTGCTGCTTGCCGGCAATATATATGCGGGAAACAATTTGACCAGTGGATTTGAATTTCTGCGCACTGATTTTTCGGCACGCACGGCGGCTACGGCTAATGCGTTTACGGCCATCCGCGGCGATGTAAACGGCCTGCTGACCAATCCGGCAGGGATGTCCTATGCGGAAACAAAACAATTTGCCTTTAACTATACCAATTTTTTACTGGATATCAGCGGCGGTTATGCCGGTTATGTGCATCTTTTTCCAAATCTTGGCGTTCTGAGCGCAGCCATCATTTACATGGATTACGGTGAATTTGAAGAAACCGATATGGATGCGGTCAGCACGGGAAATGCGTTCAGCGCAAACGAGATGGCCCTTGCCGTCGGATTTTCCAATCATCTGGATAAACATTTTTCCTACGGCGTCAATTTAAAATATATCTTTTCAAAGATTCAGAATTATAATGCCTCGGCAGTGGCGCTTGATTTCGGATTGATGTACGAGGCGCCCTTCCAGGATGATCTGTTTTTTGCCTTTACACTTGCCAATGTGGGCACCAATTTTGAATACTACGGCGAGGTCAAAGAATCGCTGCCCCTTTCGATGCGACTCGGACTCACTAAAAAACTGGCCCATCTGCCCCTGGAGCTGGGGATCAGTCTCAATGATTTCAACGTGGAAGCCGCTGAATTTTTTGATCGTATCAAGCGCTTTTCCGTGGGCGGTGAATTCAGAATAAGCGATGCATTACGCATGCGCATGGGGTACAATAATGATCTGCGTAGTGGCCTTGAAACAACAACCAATGATAAATTCGGCGGCATTTCGGCCGGACTGGGATTTTATATAAAGAAATTCCGTATTGATTATGCTTTTTCGAATTACGGCGCTATCGGTAATGTGCACCGTTTCGGAATACAGGGTACGCTGGGCATTCAGTAATATCACAACAAAATAAATAGCTGTGAAAAATCTGACATCGCAAAATTTAGGGGCAGTCCATAAGAGACTGAATAACTACCGAAACATTTGTGACCTTGCAATGTCATTCCGGATGTCCCGATTTATCGGGACATCCGGAGTTTTAATTAAAGGGATTAGTACTTTAGTTGTCCCCGCCCACGCGGGACAAGTTGTCAGAAATTTGTCTCAAAACCCCTCCCTCCAGCCCTTCCCTGCCATGGGCACCCCTTACGGGGCACGCGTGGGGAAGGGAAAGGGGTGGGGCGTGGCCTGGCTTATTCATACAAGCGTTTCCGGTATATCAGGGAATAGTTAAATAAATGATAAAAGCTTTTATCCGGTCGTTTCCCAGATGAGGTAGTACAGGTCAACTTTTCTTTTCGTTTCATTTAAAGTAATTTTATCCTATGTTCATAGACTATGCTAAAATATATGTCAAAGCCGGGCAGGGCGGCAGCGGCTGTGTCAGTTTTCACCGCGAAAAATACGTGGATAAGGGTGGTCCCAATGGCGGCGACGGCGGCGACGGCGGCAGTATAATCATCAAAGGCAGTAAACAACTGCGGACGCTGCTCGATTTCACCTATCGTCGCGAATACCGTGCCAAACGGGGGCAGCATGGCATGGGATCGAACAAGACCGGGAAAAGCGGCGATGACATTATCCTCAAAGTACCGCTGGGTACCATTGTTCGGGATGAAAAAACCAGGCGCGTGCTTGCCGACATCACTGCTGAGGATCAAACCTATGTGGTCGCCAAAGGCGGAAAAGGCGGGCGGGGCAATGCCCGTTTTGCCACGCCGACCCACCGTGCGCCGCGGGAGTGGGAAGTAGGTAAGCCAGGCGAAGAAATCCGGATAGAACTGGAACTAAAGCTAATTGCCGATATCGGGCTGGTGGGACTGCCCAATGCCGGTAAATCAACACTGCTATCACGCATTACCGCGGCCAAACCTAAAATTGCCGATTATCCCTTTACCACACTGGCGCCCAATCTGGGCATTGTCAAATTCGGAGATTTCGGCAGTTTTGTTGTCGCCGATATTCCCGGGCTGATCGAGGGGGCGCACACGGGCAAGGGACTGGGCTATCAATTCCTGAGGCATATCGAACGCACCCGGGCGCTGGCTTATCTGATCGATGTTAACGAAGCAGATCATCAGCAAACGTTTTTTACATTGAAAAAAGAACTGGAGGCCTACAGTTCTTTGCTGGTTTTAAAACCGGCAATGATTGTGATTACTAAAATGGATACGCTGACCGATGATTCATGGGAAATCAGATTGAATACTAAATTGCCTGTTATGAAAATTTCCGCCGTCCGCGGCGATAATTTACCGGAATTAAACAGAACATTCCACGATTTGATTGAGAAAGCACAAAAGCAGGAAGCAGCGGAATGAGTGCATTTTCAATCGAGTCGATTCTGGCATTGTATTCCATTCCTACTATTGGCCCCACGCGCATGCGTAAACTTATTTCATGTCTCGATAGTCCGGAAGCGGTTTTATCCGCCAGTTACCGTACATTAACGCAGATTGAAGGCATCGATGCCAAAACCGCGCAGCGTATTAAGAACGGTCCCGATCAGCAATTCATTGACGAGCAATTAAAAGAAATTAAAAAGCATGATGTATCCATTTTGACTTACTGGGATAAGGCCTATCCCGAGCGGCTGAAGAAAATTTACGATCCGCCCGCTTTTCTTTTAGTTAAAGGCGATTTAGGCTGCCTGTCCGAACCGGCATTTGCCGTGGTTGGCACGCGTCATCCCAGCAGTTACGGCAAAATTGTTACCGAAGAATTTTCCATTGAACTTATTCGCAACGGATTTGTTATTATCAGTGGATTTGCCCGCGGGATCGATTCGGTGGCACACAGGACTGCACTGAAGCGTAATGGTAAAACCATCGCCGTGCTGGGTAACGGCATCGATCAGATATATCCGGCGGAAAACAGGGAGTTGTATCAGCAGATTATGCAAAAGGGTTTGATTATCAGTGAATATCCGATGGGCACGAAACCGGACGCCGGTAATTTCCCAAAACGCAATCGTATTATCAGCGGTATCAGTTGCGGTATTCTGGTAACCGAGGCCGGCGATAAAAGCGGCGCCCTGATCACGGCCCTTTACGCCAACGATCAGAATCGCGAGGTTTTTGCCGTTCCGGGAACCATAAAATCGGCCAGAAGCACAGGCACAAACCGGCTCATCAAAACCGGCGCAAAACTTGTCCAGAATTTCAATGATATTTTGGAAGAGCTGGACGGGCAGTTAAATCTCAAGATCAGAGCCGGTGAAACAGAAAAACCACTGCCGCCTTTAAACACCAGGGAACAGAAAGTTCTGACACTGCTGGAAAAGGAACCGATACATATCGATCAGTTGGCAATCCGGGCGGAATTGGCCCCGGCAGAAATATTAAGCAGTTTATTGCAACTGGAGCTGCTTGGACTGATACGGCAGCTTGCCGGTAAAATGTTTGTGAAATTATGATCATTATAAAAACGCATAATTGAGTTTAATATTTATAAATAAACGTGAATTAAATTACAAGGTTATCATATCTCTATAAAAAACAGTCAGTTTACTATAGAGCTTAAGTGCGAAAATTATTGCATTTTGAGTTGTTTTGAGAGTTTTTAAATTTTATATTTTAACCTTATGTTTATTTGTATAAAAGGTCAATTGACAGATATATACAAGGAAGAGGTATCAAGATGTACAAGATCGTAGAAGCGAAATTTCTGGCAGAGAATGTCAAGCAGTTTAAGATTGAAGCGCCCAAAATTGCGCGCAAACGGGAGCCGGGCCAGTTTGTCATCATTCGTCTCGATGAGATCGGCGAGCGGGTTCCGCTCACCATCGCTGATTCTGATGTGGAAAAAGGTACGATTACGCTGATCGTGCAGGGCGTGGGTAAAACCACCAGAGCGCTGAACATGAAGGAAAGCGGTGATACCATCCGCGATGTCGCCGGACCTCTGGGCTCGCCTTCACATATCGAAAACTTTGGCACGGCGGTCAGTATTGGCGGCGGTGTTGGTACGGCCATTGCCTATCCCACAGCAGTGGCGCTGAAGGAAGCCGGCAATTATGTGATTACAATTAATGGCGCCCGCAGCAAGGATTTAGTGATTTTAGAGGACGAAATGAAATTGGTCAGCGATGAAGCTTACATCACCACCGATGACGGCTCTTACGGCTTTCATGGTTTCGTGACCCAGAAATTGCAGGAACTGCTCGATCAGGGCAAAAAAATAGATTTTGTTCTTGCCATAGGCCCTATTCCGATGATGAAGGCCGTGGCTGAGGTAACACGGCCCCATAATATTAAAACCGTGGTCAGCCTGAATCCGATTATGGTGGACGGAACCGGCATGTGCGGCGGTTGTCGCGTGATTGTCGGCGGTGAATCCAAATTTGCCTGTGTCGATGGCCCCGAGTTTGACGCCCATCAGGTTGATTTTAAAAACTTAGCCGATCGTAATACGATGTATGCCAAATTTGAGCAGGATTCTCTGCATAAATTCGAAGAAAGCTGTAAACTGGAAAAGAAAATTAATGAACTGGAAGAGACTGAATAAACCGGTTTGTATTGTTAAATAAACTTGATAATCCGTGTTAATAAAAGAGTGGTGGTACTATGCAAAAAATATCTCCCAAAGAACGCATGAAGATAAAACGGCATCACATGTTAGAGCAGGATCCCGCTGAGCGCAATAAAAACTTCGAGGAAGTTAATCTTGGATATACAGCGGAAATGGCCAAAGAAGAGGCCTTGCGCTGCATTCAGTGCAAAAAACCGACCTGCATCGAGGGATGTCCCGTAACTATAAATATTCCGGCATTTATCGAAATGATTGCCGAGGGTGATTTTACCGGTGCGGTATCAAAGATTAAAGAAGATAATGCCCTGCCGGCGATCTGCGGACGCGTTTGCCCGCAGGAAGAACAGTGCGAACAGGCCTGTGTTATAGGCAAGAAAAACGAACCGGTTGCAATCGGTTACCTGGAACGCTTTGTAGCCGATTACGAAAGAGAGAGCGGCGACATCAAATTTCCGCAGGTAAGCAAGCCCACCGGAAAGAAAGTGGCCATTGTCGGCAGCGGTCCTGCCGGTCTGAGCTGCGCCAACGATCTCATACAGTGGGGACACCAGGTTACGGTTTTTGAAGCCCTGCACGAACTGGGCGGCGTGCTGGTCTATGGTATTCCCCAGTTCCGTCTGCCCAAAGAAATCGTGCGCAAAGAGATCGATGGACTCAAGAAAATGGGCGTGGAATTCGTTCCGGATGCCATTATCGGCCGCATTACAACCGTTGACGAACTAATGGAAGAAGAAGGATTCGATGCCGTATTTTTAGGCGTCGGCGCCGGATTGCCCTGGTTCCTCGGTATTCCCGGAGAGAATTTAATCGGCGTTTACAGCGCCAATGAATTTTTAACCCGCGTCAATTTGATGAAAGCATACCGTTTCCCCGATTATGATTCGCCGATACTGGATTGCCGCGGTAAGAATGTTGCCGTATTCGGCGGCGGAAATACGGCCATGGATTCGGTACGCACCGCTTTGAGACTGGGCGCGAAAAATGCCTATATCGTTTACAGACGCTCCGAAAAAGAAATGCCCGCCCGTATCGAAGAGGTCAAACACGCCAAAGAAGAAGGTGTACAGTTCAAGATGCTGACCAATCCCATCGAGCTTATTGGTGATGATAAAGAATGGCTGAAGGCAATGAAGTGCATCAAAATGGAACTGGGCGAACCGGATGCTTCCGGTCGTCGTCGTCCCGTTCCCATCGAAGGATCGGAATTTACGGTTGATATCGATGTCGCGGTTATTGCCATCGGTAACGGTTCCAATCCGCTCATATCCCAAACCACGCCCGAAATCGAAGTGAGCAAACGCGGAACCATTGTTGTTGATCAGGAAACCATGGAAACCTCCAAAAAAGGCGTATTCGCCGGAGGCGATATCGTTACCGGCGGCGCAACGGTAATTCTGGCCATGGGTGCAGGCAGAACGGCGGCGAAAGCCATTCACGAATATGTAATGAACGGAAAATAAGCGCAAAATATGAATTCATCCGGTATTTTTGGTACCGGATGAATTTTGTCATCTGTTTAAAATCACCACCCTGGCGCAAGCCACCTGCCACAGGCACCCCTTTGGGGCCTTTGGGGCAAT
>CAYXRA010000150.1:8956-11487 GCA_964467525.1 uncultured Calditrichaceae bacterium | reverse complement strand
TCATAATGTCCCCTTGCCGTATTCGAAATAATCCGGTTGTTTCGCAGGGTAATCCGGATACCGGCGCTTTGAATTCCACCGCCAAAACTATTATTATTCTCTGAATAAGCGGTATTGTAAAATATAATATTGTTCTCAACCAGGCAAAATCGGGGGCCATTATCTGCTTCAAAATTAAGAAATCGAATGGCGCCACCGGCCACTCCAAAATTAACCGAATGACATAAGTTTCCGCGAATACTATTATTTTTTATACGGCCATTAGCGGTCATAAAAATTGCACCTCCGCTGACATAGGAAGCTTCCCCGGAATTACTATTATTTCGGATGATATTATCTTCAATAATCACAAACGAATTTTGATCCGGCATACCAGTCGATATGGCGCCGCCAAACGAAATAATATCAGTTTCAATATGGTTATTTTCGATTATATTCCAGACAATAGATGCTCCATTCTCAGACGCAACCCAGATGCCCCCTCCCGATCGTGCATCAAATGATGGGTTCGTTGATGGAGTGATGGTGTGAAACGTACCCGATCCTCCGGTTATTGTAAATCCCATTAACACAGAAGTAGTGTCTTCACTGGAAATCATATACACCACCGAACCGCTATCCGGATTGGTATTTAGGCTACCGTCAATTATCGTTTTGGAAATATGGGAAGTATCCTGAAGCAGGATAAAGTGGCTGGCCAGCGTAATTTTTTTGCCTTTGAAGTTGATATTTTCGTAGTAGGTGTTTTCGGCTACTAATACAGTATCCCCGTCGCTTGCAACATCGATACCGGCCTGTATAGTCGCATGTTCTGCCGGTACATGAATAATTTGTCCCAGAACAAAAACAGGAAACATCACGATAATTGTTAAAAAATTTCTCATGGTTAACTCCTTCAATGCGGTGGATTTTATCATAAGATAGCTAAATAGCTATGAAGCATACAATCCCATATTAATGGGATATTACACATATACTGATAGAATTATGAGAGGATTACTAAATTTCCCCTTGCAGCGATTTGCGGATGACGTCGGCTTTGCAGTGTACATGCAGTTTGGAATAAATATGCTTTATATGCGTACGGATGGTTTCGATCGACACGCATTGCTCTTCGGCTATCATTTTATAGCTGAGGCCGGCCACGAGGTTCATGACAATTTCCTTTTCCTTGTCGGTTAACGGGGACTCCTCAGACGCACTATTTTCTTGCTTAAAATAATCGATAACCCGTCGGGCAATTTGCGGGGTCATTGGGGCGCCGCCGGCCTTAATTTCAATGATTGCTTTTTTGATTTCAGGGAAGGGGGTCGTCTTAAGCAGGTAACCAGTTGCCCCGGCACATAGTGATTGAAAAATTTTGTGCGGCTCATTGTGGACAGTCAGCATCAGAATGTCAATTTCAGGATTGCGTTCTTTTATTATTTTGATGCCACTGATCCCGCTCATTCCGGGAAGTCCGATATCCATCAGGATAATATCAGGCACATAATCTTTATCGAAGTGGCGCAGGAAATTTTCTACGGAGCCAGAGGCACAATGGCAGCACATCTCTTCCTGCTGATTGAGGAAACCGCTCAGAGCCTCCCGAATTTCAGCATCATCTTCGACTATGGCAACATGGATCATGCTTAAATATGAAGTAGTATTGTGCATATGTCCATCACATGTTAATGGGATATTTCAATCTCGATCCGATAAATCGGATCTCTATTTTTTTCTGCTTTATCCTCCCACGACTGAAGCCGTGGGTTAAAACTACACTCTTGTAACCCATGACTTTAGTCATGGGGCAACGAACCATTCAAAATCTAATTCAAACTGATTCATCAGTTTTCAGACCATGCTTTTTGATAAATGCTTCGTATTCTTCAATAAAAGTAACTTTTTTGTGGTGACTTTCCTGATTGGCTATGTATTTATAAACCTTGTTGAGATTTGATTTTGAGACGGTAAAGGCAGCATATCCCACTCCCCAGGCAAATTTGGGTTCAATGATGTCGTTTTGGTTAACCCAGTGTGAAGAGCTGCCTTTGATTAATTTGACGATATCTTCTAAAGTTTGATTGGTTGGGAGTTCAATCAACAGATGCACATGCTCAGGATTGATATAACTGTTTAGGATATGAATATCCTTGGATTGTGCATATTGGTTTATGAATCCGCTCATCGCTCTTCTCGCTTCTTTTGATTTCAGAAGCGGTACTCTGTCTTTGCCATTCCAGACCAGGTGGATGTAGCAGGCGGTATACGATCTTTTTGACATGATTTTTCTCCTGAATTTTAAATCCGATAAATCGGATTTTAAGTGTGTTAAGTGTTTCAACTTCCCACGACTAAAGTCGTGGGTTAGGATTATTCTTTGATATCCCATGACTGAAGTGGTGGATTAGGATTAGCTATTTATTACACAGGACGCTGTTCAGAACGTAAGTTGTGGATTAGAACTTCTTCTTATTATCCCATGACTTTAGTCATGGGATAGAGCAGTAAAAAAACATATCCACCGAATCAAACGGATTCATCCGTTT
>CAYXRA010000150.1:3462-8856 GCA_964467525.1 uncultured Calditrichaceae bacterium | reverse complement strand
TTTTCAGAGTGATCCGTGTGCCCTGGTTTACTTCGATTTTGAGAGTTCCACCAATACGCCCGGCCCGCATGCGCATATTTTCCAGGCCATGATGGCCGGATACTGAATTTTCTGTTTCAAATCCGCTGCCATTATCCGATATTTCCATGTTAAATGTTCCGCTGCCATTGGTCAGTCTAATCGTGATCTCAGTGCCCCCGGAATGGCGGGCGGAATTATTAACCGCTTCTTTAAAGATGAGATAAATATTCTGGCGCAGGTCCTGTGATATTTTCTGATCAAAATGCAAACCATAGGTTTGAAAGTCGATTTTAATTTCTCCTGACGGAAATACCGTATCCAAAAAATCACGCATGCGGTCCATAAGATCGCCAACCGTATCATTGCGGGCGTCAATGGACCAGACGATATCGCTGAGGGTGGTAATAATTTCCCGGCTCATAGCCCCGATACGCCCGGATGATTTCCGGATACTTTTTGAATCCTTTGCGCTTTGAATGATTTCCGAGTGTACGGCAATGCGCGTCAGACTGGCGCCAATATCATCATGCAGGTCACTGGCGATTTGCACACGCATGCGTTCCATTTGAAGAATCTTGTTCAAACGTAACCTGAAAGCACCATAGATTGTTGCAATAACTAAAAGTATTGTAAATATCCTGAACCACCAGGTTCCCCACCAGGGCGGAAGGATGATGATTTCGATAGATGCCCCTTCTTCACTCCATACACCATGATTGTTGGAACCTCTGACAAAAAATGTGTATTGACCGGGATCAAAATTTGTAAAAGTAGCAGTACGTTCGTGGCCAATGTTAATCCAGTCATCATTAAATCCCTGCATTTTGTATTTATACTGATTTTTTCCTGCATTTGTAAAATTGATGGCGGCAAAATCAAAGGAAAACAAATTCTGATCATAGTCCAAAGTGATCTTTCGCTTAAACTGAATGGCTGTATCCAGCCTGACACTCTGCTGAAAAATCCTGAAATCAGTTAGTCGTATAGGAGGAGCCATTAAATTAGTGTGGATTTCCCGTGGCTGAAAACTAAGCACGCCATCGCCTCCGGCAAAATAAAGCCGCCCTTCCGGATCTTTTGTCGCACATTGCCGGCCAGTTCCAAAGCTTGTCATTGGCAGGCCGTCAATTTCCCCGTAAGTTTGAATTTTCCCTGTTTTTGTTCTGTAAACAGACAAGCCATTTGTAGTTGAACACCACAAATCACCCCGGCTATCTTCAAGAATTTTCAATACGAAATTTGTGGAAAGTCCATCTTCCTGATAGAAATGCCTGAATGTTCCTTCATTCAAATCCATACGATTGAGGCCGGTACTCGTACTAATCCAAAGAGCACCCGTATCGACCACCGAAGGTTGTATTATATCTGTAATGGCATTGCAGCTCAGGCTGAGCGGGTTATCCGGTTCGTTCAGATAGTGCATGACATTTGATTCCAGATCTTTATCCAATCGCAAGGCATACATTCCGCTTCCTGAAGTGCCGATCCATAAAAAGCCATTCCTGTCCTCAAACAGGCTCGTGACAAGAAAATTGCTGCCTGATTCAGGACCGAGATCGTATGTGTAAAATGTACCCGAGTCGTATTCATACAATTGTATTATGGCCCCTTCCGAAGCAATCCACATACCGTTTTTAGAATGCGGTAAAATATGTTGAATGGTATTTGAATGCAGGCCTGTTGAATCCAATCGATTTTTTCGTAAGTGTTTGAAAGTACCATTAACTGGATTGAGAATATCGATACCCTTATGCCAGGTGGCGATCCAAATTTGTCCTTTAGCATCTTCCTGAATACCGTGTATCATATTTTCACTCAGGGAATTTGGATCATTTTCTTTTGAGTAATAATGCTGGTAACTCCCTGATTCAGTATTGTAAACATCCAATCCGGCATTGGCAAACCAGATTTGTCCGGCTCGATCAGCATAGACTATCCAGGTACCCGTACTGGTTAGGCTATTAGGATAGTTATGATTTCTTGAAAATAATTTAAATGGATTTTGTTTTGGATCTAATTTTTGGGAATGCATGGCAAGTAAACCAATCCATATATTTCCTGCACGATCCTCATAAAGTGTTAAGATGTGCGGACGGTGAAGATATTTATGCTGCTTAAATACAGGGTTATCATTTTTTTGAATATCGGCTAATGAAACCGTGCATAGATTATCGTTCCAGCTGCCAATCCAAAGAGTACCGTTTTTGTCAATCATCAGACTACTAATATCATTCGAGCAAATGCTGTTCTTCCCGGAAAAGTCCACTTTAAAATGTCTGAATGAGTCTGCGTGCTGATCGTACATGTTTAATCCGCCACCCCATTGGGAGATATTGGGATGCCCGGTACCGATCCACAAATTCCCCTGGTCATCTTCACAAATTGCACTTACCGTGTTATGACTGATGCTATTTGAAGTGTTTCCCTCGTTCTTAAACTGCCTGAAATTCCCGGAACCGGGATCAAAACGTATCAGACCTTCTGTAGCCATTCCGACCCAAATAATACCGGTTTTATCTTTATACAGTGTAAGTGCAGAGTTTTTTGTATCTTTTTGTGGACTAATTGTTTCTTCAAAAAAGAGATGGGCTGTATAAATTGGCTGATCCCTTTTATCCAATTTTAAATGAGTCAACCCATTTGTTGTACTTGTAAACCAAACCGATTGATCATCGTCGACGATAATTTCAGTAATAAAATTGTTTTTTGCCGAACCCTTACACCCTGAAAAACGTCGAAATTTCTTTCTCTTCTGATCAAAATAATTCAGGCCGCCGCCGAATGTCGCTATCCAAAGATTGCCGCTGCTGTCACCCTCGATATCAAACACCCAGTTATTTGACAGGGAAGTGGAATCGAATGGAATATGACTGTAATGTTTAAAGGAATACCCATCATAGCGGAGCAATCCTTCCTGGGTTCCGATCCAGATAAATCCAAAGGGGTCCTGGTGGAAGGCATGTGTAATACTCGCCGGAAAGGTATCAATTTTTGGTTTTACTATCTGACACTCCAGGAAGGAAGCAGTAAAGACGATGAAGATAATAATTTTTAAAACGGGTTGCATAGTATACCTGCGCCATGGTAAAGGGAGGCCGTGTCTTGGTTCAGCGTGAAATGGACTTTTATGCCAAAATTTAAGGTGTAAAAAGATGCATCGAATTAGGCTTGAAATGTAGCACCTTTCTCGAAATTTTTCAAGACTAGACGAAGCGACTGCGGCGGCCTTGAAAAACACATCCAAAGTTGCAAATCTGTCTCTAAGCGTTTCGATGCTGAAATTCATGCTACTTTCATGTCCTTATTTTCTCTTATACGGTATAGATATCCCAAATCGTGGCATTATTAAGCATCGTTGCATAGGGCTCTTTGAAGGAATAAGGCAGAATACAATCTGATTCTCTGTCAAATATTCGCAAACCATTCCGGGTGCCAATCCACAGGATGTGATTTCTGTCTTCGTGAACCGTAAATGTGTTATAAGGCAATTCACCAGGATTTTTGGAATCGAATGGATAGTGATAAAATTTTCCCGATTCCGGATCAAACATATCCAGACCTGAGCTTCCATTTGCCAGCCAGAGGAATCCCTGATGATCTTCACATATTGCCAGAACATAATTTCCGTATGAACCACCGGAATCGGCTTGAACAAATACATATTTGAGGCGAGTGAATTTTCCGCTTTCTTTGTCAAATTTATTTAATCCGCCGCCTTCGGTTCCAAGCCAGATTCGTCCTTTGCTGTCTTTAAAAATGCATTTTACTTCATTATGGGAAAGACTGGTTGTGTCATCCGGGATATGCCTGTAGGATATGAACTGATCATTCTCTCGGTCGTATTTGTTGAGTCCCCCGCCTTTGGTGCCGATCCACAGCGCTTTGCCGCTGTCGGCCGGATCTTCGAAAATAGTACGGATAAAGTTATGACTTATACTGTATGGATTATCTGGATCATGCAGATATTCCGTTATTTTGTACCCGTCATATTTATTCAAAACCCCTTCCGTACCAATCCAGATAAAACCCCGATTGTCCTGATAGATACAGCTTATGCAATTGTGCGAAAGTCCTGTGGCTTCGCTAAGAATTTCAATATTAAAGTGAGTTACCTGGGGATAGAGGTTAAGGGGCTGTTGGATGAGAATAAAACAAACCAGATAGAAAAATAATCTATGGCACCTAATCACGACATACTCCTAACTTAAACTAATTATTAAGAGGAAATGCCTACGGATAACGCTCGCAAAATACAGAGAATTGAAGGGGATGGCAAGAAGAAAATTGAAAATAAAATACCCTGTTTCAGGTCGGTACGCTGCCTACGCCCTTGTCGAATTAGTGTTAGTTTAGAATTAAACACAATGGTATTGAGTTGATACTAAATTTAGGAGCAACTTATAGTAAATTACTCAGGACCTGCTTAAACTCCAATCGATCACCGGGTATTGCAATGGACTTTATTTGTTTATCCAGGTGCTGGCAGTCATCAAAGACAACCTGCACTACGAAAGGGATTGCGTCACCGCTCACGGTGGTTTATTGCTATTTCTAAATTTTACCATCCTCTTCCGGGGGATGGATTAAACCCACTGTTTTGCTTCAGATGAAATTGTATCCATCGTATTTATCTAAACCATCCTGTGTACCGATCCATAAAAATCCTCGCTGGTCCTGTAAGAAACAAGTGACTCTATTGTAGGATAATCCCTGTTCAACCGAGATATGTTAAAATTTAATATCCTGGTATTGGGATTGAACAAGCTTGCAAGTGAAAATGAAGAAGAAAACTATATAAGATAATTTTTTCATTGGCATAACGCTCTTGTTGGTTAAGCCCAAAAATCATTAATTAAATACGGATTGGCAACAACTTTTAAAATTAATTGCATAATGCTATATAATACATTTATAATTGAAAAACCGTATTATATAACCATCGCTGCTTTCGTCAGCAAATCTTCCAAAGCGCTGACCGGGAGGGCAGACAATAATCCAACCAATCACTTCTGCTTGGATTCTTTATTTTGGATGCTTACATTTTATGTGTTTTCAGCGGTGTGCATCCGCTGAAACAAAAGACATAAAGGTTTGCTGAATCATGACCAAAATACGCCCGCTTGAAACTAAAGACATGCAGCATATTCAAAACTTTCAGCCGCAGGGCTGGACCGATATAGGCTGGTTTTTTCGCTTTTACCTGAAACATGATTTTTGCTATCCGGTGGCGGCCGTCAGCGGATCGGAAATGCTTGCCGTCGGCAGCGCTATTTTAAACGGCGAAAGCGGCTGGCTGGCCCATATCATCGTCGGTGAGAAACAGCGCCGGCAGGGCTTCGGTTTTCTGATCACAAAACATCTGATCGATTTTTT
>CAYXRA010000150.1:1856-3362 GCA_964467525.1 uncultured Calditrichaceae bacterium | reverse complement strand
GGGATGATTATTGCTGAAAATGACCGTGCCGGTCAGGCATTGTTAAATTACAAACACCGTCGCCGGAAGCGGAAGAGCGTGCTTCCGCAGGGCAATCAGCGGGGCATCAATTTTTTGCTGGCAAATGATCTTAAAATTGACAAGCAGGCGCCGCGTATGCTTTTGGGGGAACCCGTCGACTGGCTACCCGAAAGCGTTTTCAGTCGCGCCGGCGGCTTTTACGGATAAGTAACGGAGCAAATTTCTATGAAAGCAATGATATTAAATCAAATCCATGACCTGTCGCGGGAATCCGAACCCCTGCAATTAGTCGATATAAAAAAGCCTGTACCGAAAAAGGGTCAGGTGCTGCTCGAAGTTTCCGCATGCGGTGTGTGTCACACCGAACTTGATGAAATCGAAGGCCGTACCGCGCCGCCTCACTTCCCGGTCGTGCCCGGTCACCAGGTGGTGGGCAGAGTCGTTGAAAAAAGCGCAGACTGCCGGCGATTGGAAATCGGCACGCGGGTCGGTGTGGCCTGGATTTTTTCATCATGCGGGCAGTGCGCCTATTGCCGGGAGGGTAATGATAATTTGTGCAGCGATTTTCGGGCCACCGGCCGCGATGTGCACGGCGGTTATGCCGAATACATGACTGTGCCCGAAGCTTCCGCTTTTCCCATCCCGGATACCCTGAGTGACGGGGAAGCCGCCCCGCTGCTCTGCGCCGGGGCCATCGGATTCCGATCCCTGCGCTTAACCGGTCTGGTTGACGGAAGGCGGCTGGGTTTAACCGGCTTCGGCGCTTCCGGTCATCTGGTATTAAAGATGGCGTTGCATCAATATCCGAAATCCGAAATTTACGTATTTGCCCGCAGTGAAAAAGAACGCGAATAACTCGGGGCTGCCTGGGCCGGCGATACGGAAGACAGACCGCCGCGGCAATGCGACGCCATCATCGATACCACGCCGGTATGGAAACCAATCGTCCATGCTTTGGCCGGTCTGGCTCCGAACGGACGCCTGGTGATCAACGCCATCCGCAAAGAAAATGTCGACAAAGACTATCTGCTGAAACTGGACTATACGGAACATTTGTGGATGGAAAAGGAAATTAAAAGCGTGGCTAATGTCGCCCGCAGCGATGTCAGCGGATTACTGAAACTGGCTGCTGAGATGCAGCTCAAACCGGATTACCAGGAATTTAAACTGGAAGAAGCGAATCAGGCGCTGATGGAATTAAAAAACCGCAAAATCCGAGGCGCCAAGGTTTTAATGATTAAATGAATCGTAATATGCAAAAATGGCTGATTATCATTGGATTGTTGATTATTGCCGCCGGCCTGTTCTGGCCCTGGCTGAGCAAAATTCCCCTCGGCCGCCTGCCCGGCGATATCGTGATCGACAAACCGAATCTTAAAATCTATATCCCGGTCACGACGATGATTCTGATCAGTGTGATTCTTTCGGTACTGTTCTGGATTATTCAGAGATTTAAGTGAAATGCTATTTAAAATGAATTCCGTC
>CAYXRA010000150.1:0-1756 GCA_964467525.1 uncultured Calditrichaceae bacterium | reverse complement strand
CTTAGATTTCTAAACAAAAACAATCACAGTTTATTTAGCTATTGTAGTTTAAGGCTTTCACGTAAAATTTTCTCGTAGAGGAAATAATTATTGTAGTAAAAAAAAGAATCCTAACCTGAAAATATACAAATCGCTCTCTAAGCCAATGTTACCTTATGCGATACCGATTCCGATAGCGACCCCGACAGCGATGATAAAGAGTTTAGATATTTTTAATTCAACTAAAATTAAAAAGGACATGCCTAATGCATGTCCTTTTTCAATATAAACAATGACAATTCTATTGTTATTCGGTGGTCATGATAAACAGCGGCTTCATCTGGAAACTGCGATAGTGGGGGCGCAGGCGCTCGGTGTTGTAATGTTCTTTTACATTAACAACCTTGCTGTGGTTGGTAATGACATCCAGCGGCATGTTGTCATAGCGCCCGTCTTTCAGCACCACCAAACGTCCGTGAATTTCCTTGAGGATTAAATCCAGCGCCAGGTTGCCGTAGGCCATTGGAACAATGGAATCGATTGCATCGGGATCGCCGCATCGTACCAGGTAGCCTAATTTTTGATTAATCACATTAATGCGGTTGTGCTTGGTGTATTTCGGCGATAATTCCTTCAGCTTGGCCGAAACCAGGTCACCGATGCCGCCCAGTTTGGCGTGCCCGTAGGCGTCCTTCTCGGCATTCTGGAAAACCATCTCGCCGCCCTTGAACATCGCCCCTTCGGAAACCAGCACGATGGAATATCGGCTGGGACTTTTGAAACGATCGTGAACCAGTAAATCGGTTAACTGTTCAATATCAAACTCGTGTTCGGGGATTACGCAGCGGTTGGCGGCGCCGGCCATGGTCGGCAGCATCGCCGTAAATCCGGCATAACGACCGAAGACTTCGATGACCAGAAAACGCTCGTGCGAACCGGCTGATGTACGCAGACTGTTGGTGAGCATAATCGTCCGCGTAACACAGGTGCTGAATCCGATACAGTAATCGGTTCCCGGGACGTCGTTATCCATCGTTTTGGGAATGGCCACCACATTGACACCCTTGCGGTATAAATCCACTCCAAAACTGAGCGTATCATCTCCGCCGATGGGAATCAGGTAGTCAATACCAAGAAAATCCAGGTTTTTTATGACCTCGTCAGTCAGGTCATTGGTTTCCTCTTTATACTTGTCTTTCAGATGTTTGGGGACATTAGACTGCGGCACATTACTGGGTCGGGTACGTGATGTATGCAGAAAGGTGCCGCCGGTACGACCGGCTTTATTTACGATTTCTTCCGTTAATACCTGGAAATTGTTTGAATTGTCTGCTTTGTTATCACGGACGAGATCCACGAGACCGGCCCAGCCCCGCCGGATACCGATAACCTGATAGCCTTCCCTGATCGCCCGGATAGTAACCGCGCGGATTGCCGGATTGAGTCCGGGCACATCGCCGCCGCCGGTTAAAATTCCAATGATACCCTTTTTCTTCTTCACATTAGCCATATCAAATTCTCCTATTCTGTTTCAGATTTTGATTGGCCGTAAGATATAAATAAATATCCATGAAGACCAATTAATATCATTAAAAAAATACAGAAATTTGTAAGAAAATGGGTCTTTTTGGGGTCTATGTCGTTTTGTGTGGGTAAACCCGGGAGCGACTTCCGAATGCCGTGGTTGGCGGGGTAATGGGTTTGTCTATTCGATGTTTCTCTGTTTCGATACCGATTCCGATAGCGACCGCGACCCCGATCAGGATGAGATTCTTCA
>CAYXRA010000149.1:0-11530 GCA_964467525.1 uncultured Calditrichaceae bacterium | reverse complement strand
AAAAACTCCGGCAGGTCGGAACCAGCATTCCGGACACCTGCCGGAGTAAGTGCTTATTTAACGAGGATGAATTTCTTCAACGCACTGAAATATCCTGCGCGCATCCTGTAAATATAAACGCCGCTGGCCAAATCTGACGCATTAACGGTAAGAGTATAATAACCGGCGGATTGCTGCATATCCTTGAGCACCTTCACTTTCTGACCATTGATGCTGAACAACTCGATGGTCACCCGGCTCGCTTTGGGCAAAGCATAGCGGATGTGTGTTACCGGATTAAAAGGATTGGGGAAATTCTGAGATAATTCGAATTGCTTTGGCAGACGGTTATCCGCATCCGCAAGGGCGCTCGGCTCATCCACATGGACGTTAATCGTATCCTGATCGTATGCGCCGCTGTCGTCGGTGAGCGTGCAGAATAACTGATAGGTGCCGGTAATGCCCAGGCTGTTTATCAGCAGCGTGTCCGTCCCGGCATCGTATTCGTAGCTGATGGCCAGCGGATCGCTCACTTCAAACGTCCAGACCAGCAGGGAATCGGGTGTGTCCACATCAGATTCATAGAGCGACATATCCAGTGTGTCCGTTTCCAGCGGTTCCAGGAAAACGTCATCGGGCAGTCCGCTGATTACCGGGGCATCGTTGATGCTCTTAACCGTGATAAAAACCATGGCCGTGTCCGTAAATCCGTTCCCGTCTTCGGCCACGTAGCTGAAACTGTCATCCCCGAAAAAATTTTCATCGGGGCTGTATTTGATCAGTGTCCCATTCACGGTACTGGAACCGTGATGCGGCTGACCGGGATCGGTAATGGTCAGATTGCCATCGGAAAAATTGTCGTCATTAGCCAGCACATCGATGTTGATTTCGACATCCTCATCGGTTGCCGTTGTATCATTGTTTGCAAACTGAGGCAGCGGCGTCTGCAACAGCGCCTGATAAACATTTAACCTTCCGGCGCCCATTTTGCCTTTATGCGCGGCATCGAGGATGTCTTCGATATCATCGGCGGAATTAAACAAAATTTGCTCAACCGAATCGGCAGAGAGGTAGGGGTTTTTTGACCAGACCATCGCCGCCCCGGCCGCGGCCATCGGCGCGGAAAAGGAAGTGCCGTCAAAGGTAGCGTAATCATCCGGTCCCGGATTATTGTGATCGTGATGGGTGCTGTAAATCTGTTCGCCGGGCGCTGAAATATCAACCTGCACGCCGTAGTCGGAAAAACTGGCCGCATTGTCGTTTTGCTCGGTGGCCGCGGTGGTCATCACATCTTCGCGGTTGACCAGATAATCGCCGGAACCCAGTTCGGCGCCGTCGTTACCGGCCGCTTTGGTGATAATGCGGAGCTGCGGATCATCCGGCTGCGGATCGGTACTGCCGTACAGAAAGTAATTTACCGCGTCAATCAGCGCCGGATCGTCCGATGAACCCCAACTGCAGTTGGCCGCATGGGCGCCGTTATCGGCCGCATAGGTGAAGGCATTGGCGGCAAAATCCATGCGTACGTAACCGACCTCAAAAATGGTCAGCCAGGTGTCGGTCCAGCCGATGCGCAGATTCATGGTTTTTACGCCGTTGCCCCGACCGTCCGTTTCGCCCCAGCCGCCGACCACACCACTGGCGCCAACGCCGTTATTGGTTATCGCGCTCACAATACCGGAAACATGGGTGCCGTGACCAAAAAAATCGCGCGGATCGCGGTCTTCAACATCATAATCTTCACCATCAAAGGTAGTTTCGTACTGCGGATTGCCGGTGACAAAATCCCAGCCAACCCAGTCGTCGGCGTAGCCGTTGCCGTCCTCATCCACCAGTTTGCTGGTATCAGGCAGTTCGGCTTCGTTAATCCATAAATTGCCGCGGGCAGTGCGGGCCTGAATGTCATCGGTGGCGTTGGCCCCGCCGATGTCTTTGTGCCACCAGCGGATACCCGAATCCATGATGGCAACGATAATATCTTCGCTGCCGGTATTCAAATCCCAGGCATCCGGACTGTCAATATCGTGATCATTGCTCTGGAAGTGGTGCCACTGACTGGCATAGTCGGGGTCATTGGGCGTGGCGTAAATTCTGCAAATGGATATCTGTGAGGCGGCGATTATATCGGATAAACCGCGGTACTCCGCGACGGCAGACTCCGGATCGTTAAGACCGGCGAAATGAATTTTGTACCAGGCGTCCAGAGTATTTTTGCGTCCCCGGTGTTCGGTGCGCTTGAAATAGGTAAAATGGCGTTCGATGCGAACCGCATTGTATTTGATATTGAGGGCATCTATGGCGGGGATACCGAATTCGCCGCGCTCCAATCCGCGCTTATCAACTTCGGATAGCGCGGACTGGTCTAATTTAACTGTTATCAGATCGGGGACGTATCCGACTACGGTTGAATTGGCGAAAAGCATGGCATATGCGAGGAAAGAAAAAACCAATAACAGCATGTAAAAAGGCTTCATGATATATCCTTTCTATAATATATGTTGACAAAAATGCATTGATTTTTCTCGAAAAACCTGGTGCGGTAATCAACAGGAGGGCATAGAATTTGCCTAATCCGTAAAAACGGAAAGAAATTATTCATGTATAAAAAAACGTCATTCGATAATGATATATTTCTACCGGGAAATAAAAATTTATGCAACTAATCTAAAGCCTTCTATGTGAATACTTCCCTGAAGGACCTATGCGCCAGACGACAGGGAAGAATCGAAATTTTCAATTGATTTTGATTGCAGCCACTTTAGCGGAATAATTCCGCTGACACCGAATATAAGTTGTGATCCGCAAAATGCAAATAATTCAGCGTCCCGATATTCTTTGCTTTATCCATTGCATCTGCTGGGTGGTGATGTTCCCGGTAATCAGGCCGATTACCACCAGCGCGGTTCCGATCATCAGGGCCAGGGTGAGCACGGCCGAGAAAAATAAATGATCGAGCACGGCAGTAACCGAAGGAACCAGGTAAATAAAAGTAACCGCCCAGGCCGGTCCTTTACGCTGCACGCCGATATAAAACAACGTGTAGCCAATCGCCGTGGGAAACACAGCCATGTAAAGCAGTCCCAGCCACGCCGGATGAGAAATGGCGCCTAAAGTTTCCAATGAAAAAAGGCTGCCAACGAAAGGCAGCATAAACAGTGCGGTCAGCAAATAGCCGTAGGCATTGATCCACAACGCGTCCCATTCTTTCTTTTTGGTGGCTTTGGCGAAAATCGTATAGACTGTCCACATCAGCGCGGCAATTAAGCAGAACAACTCACCCCAGCCGATCAGTGAAAAATCGAATGCGCCGTTTCGTGTTACATTAACCCACAGGGCGCCTAAAAAGGCCAGTAAAAATCCGATATAAAAGCGCGGGGAGCGGGTGCGTTTTAAAAATATAATTTCAGCGAATGCCGTAAAAAAGGGGTTGAGCGCAATGATCAGCGCCGTGTTGGTTGGTGATGTATATTCAAGCGCCCAGAAGAAAAATACATGGTAGCCGATGCCCGCGGTTAGGGCTACAACAAACAGATGAATCAGATATTTTTTATCTTTAAGACTGGGATGATTTTTGTAATTCCAAAAGTAAAGAAACGGCAGCATCGAAGCGGCTGAAAAAATAAATCTTAAAAATACGCTGCCGATGGGATCAACATCGCTGATAACGTATTTCCCGGCAATAAATGAACCAGCCCATGTAAAGGGAATCGACAAAAATAGAATCGTGAAAATCTTATCGTTTACGCGCATGTATCAATCAACAGGTTGTCCGCATCATTCCGCCTCTCAAAGATAGGCAGTCTGAAATATTGAATTATTGAATAAATGAATTATTGCCGTATTCGGAATTTCTTTTTTTTTTCATGTGAAAATACAGGCAAATTATGTTAAGGTTTTACTGCCCTGTTTTTTTTCCAGTAATAATAAACCGGGAAACCGGTTAAAAGCAGCAGCGAGCCGAGCAGCGCCTCGGTCGGTTTTTCGATCAGCGTATTTACCATTATCCACAACATCGTTAAACCGAACAGTGCCGGAATAACGGGATAGCCCCAAACCTTGTAGGGACGTTCTGCATCCGGTCTTTTTATGCGCAGGACGAAGACGGCAGCAGCCGTGGCCGCAAAAAATAACAGTAAAATAAAAACCACGTAAGTAAAAAGCTGGTCGTATGTACCTGTCAGACACAATATCCCCGATATCACACCCTGCCAGATAATCGCATTGGACGGCGTGCGGTGTCGCGGATGCACTTCAGCGAAAGATTTGAAAAACAAACCGTCCCTGGCCATCGCGTAAAAAATACGCGGTCCGTAAATCACCGTGGCGCTCAGGCAGCCGAAAATCGAAAATAATATCAATGCCGACATAATGCTGCCCGCCGTGCCGCCGAAGATAAATGTGGTTGCTTTTTCGCCGATGCGTATCACACCGGCCATTTCATTCATCGGCAGCGCGCTGACATAAAACCAGTTGACCAGCATATAAATGATACCGATAAGAGAAATGCCCATAATAAGACTCAGGGGCAGATTTTTTTTGACATTACGGATTTCGCTGGCTACGCAGTTCACCGAGTACCAGCCGTCAAAGGTCCACAGCACGGCAATCAGCGATACGCCAACCGCAGCCCAGAAAGCCATGCCCCGCGGCGTGGGCATCGGGGCTGCCGCCTGTCCGCCGCCATCGCCGGAGGTAAGAACGAATAATCCGCCTAAAAGCAAAGCACCGATAGCCAATATTTTCAGAATGGTAAAGAAATTTTGCACCAGACTGCCGGATCGAATGCCAAAATAGTTGATCACGGTGAGCAATCCGATGCTGCCCAGGGCAACCAATTGGCCGTTTGAAAACTGAATTCCGGCAACGCTTAAAAAATAATTTTGTAAACTGAGCTGTGGGAAAAAATAGGAAACATACTCGGCGAATCCGACACCCAGCGCGGCAATCCCCCCGGTATGGGTAATCAGGAAAGTCATCCAGCCGTACATGAATCCGGCCAGCGGGCCGTACGCTTCGCGCAGGTAGACATATTGTCCGCCGGCCTCGGGCATCATCGCCCCAAGCTCGGCCAGGGTTAAACCGCCGAACAGGGTCAGCACCGAACCCAGCAGCCAGACAAAGAGAATCCAGGTCGGATCGGGCAGATCGCGGGCAATAATTCCGCTGGTTAAAAATATACCGGAACCGATTGCCGACCCCATTACCAGCAGAGTGGCGTCGAATAAACTGAGTTTGGCAAGCAAACCGGGTTGTTTCTTTTCTGCCATAACCATCGTCCTGATTTTTTTGGCACTTAATATAAGGACTGTGGTAATTAATTGACACCCTTATTACAAACTATTTGCATTTGTTGTTATTTAATTTATCTTTTATCAACCATTTTAGCTGAATGTACTGTTTTTCAAAACTGGTGAGGCTTACCATGCACAGACGGTCATTTCTCAGATCCACGGCAGCAGCTTCCATAATGCTGCCAGCACTGATAAGCGGGCGTTCCGGTCAACCCGGCAAATTTTTAAAAGCAAATAATAAACGATTTGATTATCTGGAAGTGAAGGGCAGTTACCGCCGGATCGGCCTGCAAACGGGAATGTTCTTTGAAAAGCATATCAAAGAGATTATTCGGCGGCGAAAGGACTGGCACCGCCAGCTTGTCTACCAGCTTAATTCCAAAAAGGGAAAGCACTTGTCCGGTGAAATGCTCCGGCTTACCAAAAAGTACTTTCCGCACATTCTTGAGGAAATAGAGGGCATCGCTGAAGGAGCGGGTATCAGTTTCGAATATTTCTGGGCCATGACCATCAAATCGGAATTATCCTTATTAAATGAAGAAGAAACGCCGGGTTGTTCCACGATTTTTGTGAATGACGGTGATAAAATGTGGTTGTTTCATAATGAAGACGGCGGCGCCCCGTACAGGGATATCATGTATACGCTGCGCGTTGTGCCGCCCTCCGGTGTTGAATATATCTCAATGGTGTATCCGGGAATTATTACGGGTAACGGACCTTCGATGAACAGCAGCGGTATTATCCAGACTACCAATTATATCGGCAGCAACGAAAGCACGGTCGGCCTGCCCCGCTATGTGATCGGTAGGGCCATTCTGGAAGCAAAGTCAATGAATGAAGCAATTCAGATCGCCACCATATCGCCGCGCGCTTATCCCTATCATCACAACCTGGCCAGCGTCAGCGAGCAAAAGTACTTTTCGCTGGAAACGGTTCCGGAAGCGCATGACGCCGGTCAGCCGGAGGGTATTTATTTTCGTACCAACCATCTGATACTGGATAAAACAAAGTCCTATGCCCACGAAGATCAGAAATACAGAAATTCATCATCCATGTCCAGATATTCCGTCATCAAAGAGGCGCTTGAAGATTTTGATACCAGAAATATAAAACCGGAAGATTTTCTGGCAATTTTATCTTCCCATAAAAATGCGCCCTATTCACCCTGCCGCCACCCTAAGGATGACGTCCAAGGTTTAACGCTGGGTACGGCGTTTTTTGATATTAAAGCGGGCCTTTTCAGATTGTACAAGGGCAATCCCTGTCAGGCTGTAGAAAATAGTAATTATGTCGATTTTCGAGTCTGAACCAAAAATACTTGAAATATATGATATCGAACAGATTTTTTAAATTGAGCGTTATAGCTGTGTTATCTTCCCGGGGTCGCTATCGGGATCGGGGTCGGACAAGGGCAGCACCGGCACCGATTTGGACGTTATTTCATCTTCCGATAGTTCAACATTTTTTAATTTAAAAGGGATACCGTACATCTTTCGAAATAAAGCATCTGAGGAAGAAAAATATTTTTATATCTTTTGAAAACAAACTGCATATTTAAATTAAAAATGCTTATATTTTATTCATAACTCTTTAGATTGAAAGGATAAAAAAGATTTTAACAGGAGGTTAAGTTGGCAATCACTTTGAATGGCTCTGAACTGACTATTGAGAAACTGGTGCAAATTGCAAGGCATAATGAAAAAGTTGAACTTGTTCCGGCGGCGCTGGAACGCATCAAGAAATGCCGCCAAATGCTGGAAGAAAAAATTGCGGCGCGGGAAATCATGTATGGCATCAACACAGGAATCGGCGAGTTTTCCGAAGTTGTCCTGAACGACGAACAGGTTAAACAATTTCAAAAATATCTGATTTACAATCATGCCGCCGGTATCGGTGATCCGGCGCCGATCGAGTATGTCCGCGGTGCGATGACCGGCCGAATCAATGTTCACGCCCAGGGCATGTCCGGCTGCCGGCCCGAGATTACCCAAACGCTGATTGAAATGCTGAACAAGGGCGTCACCCCGGTAGTTTGCCAAAAGGGCTCGGTCGGCGCTTCGGGCGATCTGGCGCCCATGTCGCAAATTGCCCTGCTGCTTTTTGGCGAGGGCGAAGCTTACTTTCAGGGCGAACGGCTGCCCGGCAAAACGGCCATGGCAAAAGCGGGCATCGCAATCCCCGGTCTGAAAGCCCGCGACGGACTGGCGACGATCAACGGTTCCAATCTGCTCACGGCCATGAGCGCCATTCATTTGTATGATATGAATCGCTGGCTGAAGCAGGCTGAGATTGCCTGCGCCATGTCGCTGGAAGCACTTCAGGCCAACATGAAACCGTATGATGTGCGGCTGCATCAGGCACGCGGATTCTCCGGGGCGGTGCGCAGCGCCCGGGCCATAATGCGCTGTATCGAGGGCAGCGACATGCTTTCCGGAAAAATTAAGAAAAAAGTACAGGATGCCTATTCCATGCGCTCCACCCCGCAGGTGATCGGCGCCGCCCACGATGTGGTGGCTTATGCCAAAAAACAGGTGGAAACGGAGCTGAACGGTGTCGGTGATAACCCGATATTTCTGACCGATGAAAAGCTGACTCTGACCGGCGCTAATTTTCAGGGCACACCGGTATCCCTGCCCATGGATATGGTTGGTGCGGCGGTGACTATGGTTAGTGTGATGTCGGAGCGCCGTATGAATCGTTTGAATAATCCCGCTCTAAGTGTCGGCCTGCCGCCCTTTCTGACCAAAGGCGCCGGCCTGATGTCCGGCATGATGCTGAGTCAGTATACGGCTGATACGCTGATCGTGGAGCAGCGCATTTTGTCCACGCCGGCATCGATGATGTCCATCCCGGCGGCAGCCGATCAGGAGGATTTTGTATCGATGGGCATGAACACGGCCATTAAAAACGGCCAGATACTGGATAATGCCAACGCCATCCTGGGAATTGAATTCATGGCCGCCGCCCAGGCGCTCGATCTAAGGGAGTTCAAACCGGGCACGGGCGTGCGGACAGCGAAAAAAATAATCAGAAAGTATGTACCATACCTGGATGAAGACCGCCCGCTCTATCCCGATCATACCCGTATGCAGGCACTGGTTAAATCCTGTGAGATTTTAGAAGCGGTCGAAGCAGAGGTCGGTGGTTTGGAATAAAATTGTGAGACCAAAAAAAGAAAAATTAACCGTTGACCAATACCTGGTTCCGGCAGATTCCGCCATTGCGGAAATCAAAGTCCGGGGATCAAAATTTATTGCTTCCATTGCTCCGGCTGCTTCAAAAGAAGCGGCGGAAAAAATTTATGATCGGCTGAAAAAACAGTATTACGATGCCACCCACAACTGCCTGGCTTACCGGATCAGTGCGGATACGTTTCGCTATTCGGATGACGGCGAACCCAACGGCACAGCCGGACCGCCGATCCTGAAAGCCATCGACGGACACGGACTTCTGGAAATAATTTGTGTGGTCACGCGTTATTTCGGCGGAACCAAACTGGGCAGCGGCGGGCTGGCGCGCGCCTATTCGGGGGCCGCAGAAATCGCTGTCAGTCAATTGCAATTAAAGATTAAAACACGCGTCGAAATGTGTAAAATGAATTTTAATTATGAATTGGAAAACATGGTTCGTAAATTGATTCATGAATTTAAAGGTAAACTAATCGACAGCGGCTACGGCGCCGATGTCACATTTTCAGTGGCTATTCCGAAAAGCAAGGTCGATGCGTTTAGCGAAAAAGCGATTGAAGTATCCAACGCAAACATTAAATTTATCGGGTCTTAATAACGGACAGGCATTTTATGAGTGAAAATGTGCTGGAGATAAAAGGCGTAAGCAAAAGCTTTGAAGATAATCTGATTATCGACAATCTTTCCTTCAAAGTGCGCGGCGGTGAAACCTTCGGACTCCTGGGCCCCAACGGCGCCGGTAAAACCACGATGATGCGCATGATTATGAATATCATTCGTCCCGACGAGGGTGAAATTCTCTATAACGGAAAACTGCGTCACAAAATCAAGGGATTGCATTTTGGTTATCTGCCCGAAGAGCGCGGTCTCTATCCCCGGGCTACGGTACTGGATATGCTGATTTACTTCGGCACGCTCAATAATCTGTCGCACCGCAAAGCCGAGGTCGAGGCCATCCGGTATCTGGACCGTATGGGGATGGTGCAATTCACCGACGCAAAGGTAAACATGCTTTCCAAGGGTATGCAGCAGAAGATTCAGTTTATTGCCGCTTTTCTGCATGATCCCGACGTACTGGTTCTCGATGAGCCGTTCACCGGTTTGGATCCGATCAATCAGGTGGTATTGCGGGGAATTCTCGAAGAATACAAAAAGAAGCGTAAAATTCTGATCCTGTCCACCCATCAGATGGAGCAGGCCGAGCAGATGTGCAATCACATCTGCCTGATCAATCAGGCGAAGGTGATTTTAGACGGCAGGGTGCAGGAAATCAAAAAGAATTTTCGGGAAAATGCTTACTACATTGAAGCGGATACACCGATTAATTATTTGCACAATATTAAAGAAATTCGCATTCTGGAAGAAAATAATAATGCCTATAAATTTGTAATAACCGATAAAAGTGTTTCGTTTGAAGACTTTTTGAGCATTATCAAAGGTAAGACCAAGATTCGCAGATTCGAACTGGTTGAGCCTTCACTGCATGATATATTCATCAAATTAGTTCAGGAACAAGCCAGGTCTGTTTAATTTGAGGAACCATTGATGAAAAACATTTTCCGAATTGCCCGATGGGAATTTCGCACCAGGCTGCGCTCGCGGTCATTTTTATTCAATACATTTATTTCACCCTTGCTTTTCAGCGCCGTGATCACATTGCCTATTTTCTTTTTTAATTATCAGCCGGAAGTATCCACAAAACTGATCGGGCTGATTGATTTGTCCGGTGAAAATATTGAGAAAGATTTGCAAAATGAACTGAACCGTTCATACCGACTGGAAAATAACTCGCCGGAATATATGATCCTGAAGGTTTCTGTAAATAATTCGCAGCCTTACTCCCAAATGTTTAAAGAATTGAGAGAAATTCAGGCCCGCCGCGATTCAATCAACGAAGTCTACAATCAGATTAAAGAGCAGCGGGTTGAATATTACAAGAATCCCAGAATGCCCAACCGGGAATATGTGCTGCGCACCTCTTATGAAAAACTTCAGTTAGCCCGCGAGGAAAAAGATCTTGTTGAAATCGAGCTGGATCGTTTTAAAGCCACGATGGATTCGCTTTATAAACACGAGGCCAAGAAAATGGCCGATTCTCTGCTCGTCACCGATGTGCTGGATGCTTATTTGATTTTTCCCCACGATTTTACCAAAACCGGCAACATGCAGTACCATTCCAAAAATCCCGGCGATTTCCGTGAAACCGAACGGCTTGAAAAGATTATGCAAAGCATCATTGTTAAGAAACGGATGCTCGATGCAAACATTGAGCGTTCGCGTATGGAAAAATGGCTCAGGCCGATTCACATAAAAAAATTCCAGTTATTTTCCGAGGGACGGACGGAGTGGAATTTTTATATCCAGTTTTACGGTCCGCTGATCGGCGTATTTCTCCTGTTTATGGCGATTTTCACATCCGGCGGATATTTGTTCAGCAGTGTCTTGTTTGAAAAAACCAATCGCGTGATCGAAGTGCTGCTTTCCTATGCCAGCAGCCGCCAGCTAATGGGCGGCAAAATTTTTGGCCTGGGAGCCCTGGGATTGGTACAGGTTTTAATCTGGTTCGCAATGACAACCCTGCTTGTCGTATCCGATATCATTCCTACTCAAAAAATAAACTATTTAACTTTCATGAATGCCGTTTACTTCCTGATTTATTTTTCATTGGGCTACCTGTTTTACGGGGCCATCTTTATCACCGTTGCTTCCGTATCCGCCAATGAATATGATGCCCAGCAAATTAATCAACTGCTGCGCACGGTGGCTATCTTTCCGGTTTTGCTGTCCTTGCTGGTGCTAACCGAACCGAACTCATTATTGATTCGTACCCTGAGCTTTATTCCCTTTCTGACGCCATCGTTTATGATTATGCGCATACCGTTGAGCAGCAGTCCGATTTATCTGGACATATACATTACGATCGCTATTATGATAATAATGATAATAGCCATTGTGCTGGTGTCCGGCAAAATATTCCGGTTTGCCACCCTGATGCAGGGCAAAAAACCGACCTGGAGAGAAGTGCTGCGCTGGGTAAACGCCTCCTGATTTCAAAGGTACCTTTATTAGAAT
>CAYXRA010000148.1:0-11546 GCA_964467525.1 uncultured Calditrichaceae bacterium | reverse complement strand
CGCCCCATTTTTCGATTCCGATTCCAATTGCCACAACCGAACCCCGATTTTAAGTTGGGGATTTCCCCCCATCGGCGTCGGTATCGGGATCGAATCCGCCCCATTTTTCGATTCCGATTCCGATTGCGCCCCCCCGACCCCGATTAAGCTGGGGATTTCCCCCATCGGCGTCGGTATCGGGATCGGCATCGGGTTCGAATTCGCCCTTTTTTCGATTCCGATTCCGATTGCATTAACCGAGCCCCGATTAAGCTGGGGATTTCCCCCATCGGCGTCGGTATCGGGATCGGTTTCGAATTCGCCCTTTTTTCGATTCCGATTCCGATTGCATTAACCGAGCCCCGATTACAAGACAATTGGATCATCATCGATTTCACCAACCAATAATTCCATTTTTCCAGCAAAAAAAAACAGATATTTAAAATATTTTACTTTTTTTAAAAAAACATTAGCATTATTACAAAAACAATCGTATCTTTGACACGTTTTAGTTTTACACGGGATTTTTTTATTGATTTTATCCGCATATTAATTTGTTTCAACCCTTACTGTTTTTTCTATTTTTTGTTAGAATACAGTATTCATGTTTTTTTGGAGGTTTTTTATGAAAACTATTTACATTGGCAATTTACCATTTAACTCAACGGAAGATGAAGTACGCGATTTCTTTCAGGCGCATGGCGACGTGCATTCAGTCAGAATCATCACCGATCGGGAAACGGGACGTTCTCGCGGTTTTGCCTTCATCGAAATGGATGATGAGAGTGCAGATACGGTTATCGATACACTGAATGGAACGGACTATAACGGTCGCACACTGCGCATTAACGAAGCAAAAAATAAGAACGACCGTCCGCCAAGAAGATATTAATCGTAAATAACAATTATATATTTAACTCATCCGATGTTCGCGTTAAGAAAATCGGATGAGTTATTTGTGTTTGTAATAAGTCCTGCCGGCTCTTTAACTGTTCCGGATCAATAGCGCTGATTTGTTTGCTGACTGCATCGTTAGCAAATTAGTAAATGTTTTTTTTCTTTTTAAAAACATATGGCCCCTTTTCGGCGCCCCATACCTGCTTGTCTTCGGAATCAAACCCCCGGTCCCAGCTTATGAAGCGATCGGCGGATATTTTCACATCCGAGGTTGCATAGCTTGCTCCGTACAGTTCGCTTCTGCAGTTCCTGCCTACTGTGCCTCCTTCAAAAGTGTTTTGATCGGTTCTTCGTATGATTACGCTGCAGCCCTTTCGCGCGATCAACGAATCGGGTGTTAAGCCGCTTAACGGATTTTCTTTCTTCCAGTCGCCGGCAAAACGCAGCGGATCGGGAATTTCATAAACATCACTTTGCAGGGTATGATCTTCATTTGCCGTTAAATGATAGACGCGCTGGCGGTAGGGCTTATGCTTTTTGGAAGCGGCGGCCTGCTCGATATAAATCCAGTATCCGTCTTCCCGAGCCTCCCAGATGCGCACCATTTCCAGTCGGATATCATAATACGACGTATCCGCCTCAGCCTGTTCCTGACTGCTGAATGATCCGGTCATCCAGGTTGCCAGCAAATCCGGATCCGATTGATTTTCAACACAAGAGGTAAAAGTAATAACCGATAAAAATAACAGGGATAAAATGTGCCTCAATTGCATTTGGTCTCCTTTAAATTGATAAAAACGATCAATTATCTTATCACAAAAACTTAAATAATTTAGTCATCGGATGAATAAAGTAAAACAAGTAAAAATATCAAATGCTCTGCATTTCGCAATTGTGACTTAAATCGGGCTCATTCTACCGATTTATGCTTTAAAAAACACACCGCGTTAGAAAAAGCGCACGTAATCGTCGTAAATTAGTTGTATCAATATAAGCTTAATATTAACTTTGCTTTAAATAATAAATAATTACGCCGGAACCGTCCGGCTGATTTTATCGTCAGGTGATTTTTATGTCAGCAACGCTGTGGGATACTTTTGATAAATTACTGGATGAAGCAGAAAATGCCTTTCTCGATTTAAGGTTTCAACAAGCCCTGGATAAGTGGCGGGAATATACCCGCATTACAGCCAAAACCGAATATGATAATATCATTAAAGAAATTGAACAATGCTGGGATGATGAGCTCTTCAGTGGCGTGGCCAGTTTGTATCGACTGTTTCAGATTTTTGAAGAGCTGAAACAAAAATTTGACCAAAATAAAATCAGCCGCTTTACATTCAAATTATATGTAAAATTGCTGACCAAAATTTATAGAGAAAAGTTCAGGATAAAGAAAAGCGGTCGTCCTTCCCTGGAACACGGCGTATTCACTTACCTCAGCGGTGATTATGAAATCGCTACAGCGGAACTGACCCAAATTTTGCAAAAAAAACCGGATAATGTAACCGGTAGAATTTATTTGGGACACGCCTTCATGGCATTAAAAGATCAAAAGGCAGCGATTACGGCCCTTAGCTATAATTTGTTCCTGGCCGCCGACCGCTTAACAGAGGATGATTTATACCTGTCCCAGTTTAAAATGCTGCTGGGCAAATTCCGCGCCCAGCAAAAACATCACGAAACGGCAGCCTGGCTGCTCACTTTCGAATCCTGGTACCGCAACTGGCTGATTATTAAGGAAGACAAAGCATTTTATTCCGTAATGCGTCAGAAAGAAAGCAGCGAACGGATTATGCAGGTGAAGTATTATAATTTTGAACGCGTTCGGCATTTTGTGCGTTGTCTATATATTGCCGACTATGCCAGGCAAAATCTCAGACAGGAAAAGGGTTTGATTATTGAACAGGAAAAATATATGGAAAAACTGGATCCTGTTTTGTTTGAAAAATTCCGGAAAAAGCGAAAATCACTTAAATAACCGGCACGCGGAACGCAATAAAAATATCTAACTTCGGCAATTGAACGGTAATTGCATTTGGGAGCGCAAACGTAATGGATATACGAGGCATCTTATTTGATTTTGACGGCACGATCTTAAAAAGTATGGAACAGCACTATGAGGCCTGGCAGAAGGCTTTCGCCGAAAAAAACATCAGCATCACAGCCGGCGACTTTTTCCCGCTGGAAGGTCAGGGCATCGATACCATTGCCCGTCTTTTCGGTAAAAAGTTTAATTTGGATAAATCAGCCGTTAATCATATTATTAAACGCAAAATTGAAATATATAATGACATTATGCACGTTGAATTTTATGATTATTTTCAGGATCTGCTCGGTCATTTAAAGAATAAAAATATACCGGTGGGCGTTGTAACCGGCGGTTCGCGAAGGCGCGTAAAAAAGGTTATCGATCAGTATTTCAACGGTACTTTTGATGCCCTCGTTACGGTTGATGATGTGCAGCGCGGGAAGCCCCATCCCGATCCTTTTCTTAAAGGCGCGGAACTACTGGGCTTAAAACCGCAACAGTGCATAGTTATCGAAAATGCCCCGCTGGGTATTAAAGGGGCGAAGCGGGCAGAAATGACCGTTATCGCTGTGACCACGACGCTGCCCCCGGATGAGCTGAACGAGGCCCATTACATCGCCCATGATTTTAAGGAAGCGGAAGCAATCATCGAATCGCTCATTTAAAGAAACATTCATGATTTAGCAAGCACACAAAAGCATGATTAAACAGAACCCCCACCCCTTCGCCCCTCTCCCGATGAATCGGGGGAGGGGTTGGGGAGAGGGGCTCTTCTCACACTCCCGCCCGGGAGAGGTTGCCCCAAAGGGGTGCCTGTGGCAGGTGGCTTACGCCAGGGTGGGGATTTAAACAGATCAAAGTACAGGAAAAATATGTATAAATTATCCGTAGATATAACCATTTCGGGCGCCCACCGCCTGAACAACTATGTGGGCGACTGTACCCGTTTGCACGGTCATAACTGGAAAATCCGGGTAACCGTGATTTCGGATCGGCTGAACGAAGCGGGCATGGTCATCGATTTTAAAGATCTGCAAGATTTAAGCTGGCAGGTCGTCGGTCGCTTTGATCATCAGTTCTTTAATGAAATAGGACCGTTTACTGAAATGAATCCAACGGCGGAAAACCTGGCCCGCCATTTTTATAACGAAATAGACCGGCGCCTTCCGAAACACGTGCGCATGGATAAAATCAGTATCTGGGAAACGGAAAAGTACCTGGTGGAATATGTCGGAAATAACGGCCAAAAATGAGTTGCAGCAGACGCTTAAGATCAATGAGATTTTTATCAGCATTCAGGGCGAATCGACCTATGCCGGTCTGCCCTGTGTGTTCGTGCGTCTGAGTCACTGCAATCTGCGCTGTTCCTGGTGCGATACTGCTTATGCGTTTTATGAAGGGCAGGATCGCACGCTGGCCGAACTGATTGAAAAGGTAGATACATACGATACAAACCTTGTAGAAATTACCGGCGGCGAACCGCTGATTCAAAAAAATGTTCTGCCTCTGATGCGGCATTTATGTGATGCCGGATATCAGGTGCTCCTGGAAACCGGCGGACACATGGATATCAGCGCCGTGGATAAACGGGTAACCCGGATAATGGATTTGAAATGTCCGTCCAGCGGCGAATCGCAGAAAAACCGGCTCGAAAATTTCCAGCACCTCAAGGAAACGGATCAGATCAAATGTGTGATCGGCGACCGGAATGATTATGACTGGGCTGTAAATATGATCAGGCAATATCATCTCGATAAAAAATGCACGGTGCTTTTTTCGCCGGTTTATGATCGGATAAATTACCAGCGACTGGCGGAATGGATTTTAACAGATCGACTGCCGGTGCGTTTTCAATTACAATTGCACAAATTTATCTGGCCGGCGGACCGGCGCGGCGTCTGAATCAATTAAAGGATTAAAACTTTGGAGTAAGCATAAATGGCAAACCTGGAAGTATTTGAAAATAAATATCCGGACAGAGATTATTTTATTACCCATGTGAATGAGGAATTTACCTCGGTGTGTCCCAAAACGGGTTTACCCGATTTCGGTGTAATTACAATCAATTATATTCCGGACAAACTTTGTCTGGAACTGAAGGCCCTGAAATATTACTTCCTCGATTTTCGTGACAAGGGTATTTTTTACGAGGCGGTGATTAACCGGATTCTCGATGAACTGGTCAAAGCCTGTCAGCCGCGATTTATGGAAGTGACCGGCGAATTTACTACACGCGGAGGCATGCACTCAAAAGTATCAGCCGTTCACGACCCCGGAAAGCGGGGTGCATTCCTATGAAAAAAGAATTAGCCGTTGTACTGGTCTCGGGTGGTCTGGATAGCTGCGTCACCGCGGCCATCGCCAATCAAAAATACGAACTGGCTTTTATGCATCTGAATTACGGGCAGCGCACGGAAAAGCGCGAGTTGCAGGCTTTCAACGATATTGCCGATTTTTACAAAGTTAACAGACGTCTCGCGGTCGATGTTTCCTATCTTAGGCAGATCGGCGGTTCCAGTCTGACCGATGATGCGGTAACGGTAACCAAAGCCAATCTGAATTCGACGGAAATTCCCAGTAGTTACGTACCCTTCCGTAATGCCAATATTCTGGCCATTGCCACAAGCTGGGCGGAAGTGATCGGCGCAACAAAAATATTTATCGGCGCCGTGGAAGAGGATGCCTCCGGTTACCCGGACTGCCGCCAGAATTTCTTCAGAGCGCTTAACCGGGTTATCGAACTGGGCACCAAACCGGATACACACATTCAGGTGATTACACCGATTATTGCGCTGAAAAAATGGGAAATCGTCCGCCTGGGGCGCGATCTGAAAGCACCGCTCGATAAAACCTGGTCCTGCTATCAAAACGAAGACCGGGCCTGCGGTGTTTGTGACAGTTGCGCCCTGCGTTTACGGGGATTCCAACACGCCGGTGAAACCGATCCGATCCTTTACGAAACGATTCACCAATATTAAAATCTGTACCAGAAATAGTATCTGCGGTTTTATTCTATTCGATGTACTGAGCCACGAAGTATTTTGGCGTCAGTGGCTCGCCGGAAGCCTTCTCGATCATCGTATTCCAGTACCAGCGATTACCGGGGGCAAAAACCTTTTCCTTCAGGAAATTGCCCGCTTTCCTGTTATTCCAGAACGTAATTAACGGCGCATCATTATTTTCAGCAAATTGTTTTGTAGCGTAATGGCGGATTTGCGCTGCAAACAGTTCACCCAAGAGATAATTATGGTAATAAGCAGGATAACCGCTGATGTGCATCTTTGCCGCCCACTCACCCCCGTTTGCCTCATCGGGGCGTTTGATGTACTGGTAGCGTTCCACCAGATCCCACCATAATTTATTCAAATCCTGATCGGGGTTTTCATACATTTTCTGTTCAAAGAATTTCATAACCAGCGACCAGCGGGCGAAAACGATTCGTGACAGGCGACTGTTCTGCTCTACAGTGGAGCGAATTTTCCTGATTTCTCTGTCATTCAAATTCAGCGCTTCTTTTACCCAGTTGGGATCGGAGGCCATGCCGCCAAAGAGCATAGCAATGCCCTCGGTGGTAAAGGCATGCGCCGGCTGACGCAATAAATAGGACAAATCGCTGTCAATATATTTGTCATAGACGGCATGACCCAGTTCATGCAGCATCGTGTCCATCCAGCGCAGGGTCGGCACCAGATTAACTAATATGCGAATATCCTGTCCCCGGTCCATGCAGAATGAAAACGCATGCTGGTGTTTGCCTTCCTTTTCATACAAATCGCTGTGCATCAGAATGGTATCCACTTTCATGCCGAAGCTGTTGAAATAAGTTTCGGCCAGTTCGGCAATATCCACATCTTCAAAATACTGATCCAGATTGATCTCAAAAATGGACGGCGCCTCCTGGCTGAATAAATCTTCGTAATGCCAGGGACGAATTTCCGCTTCGTCAATATTGTATCTTTTGGCAAAAATCCGTTCGATATCAGCGTGTATTTTTTTGAACGGCTCGTCGGTTAATGATGCCAGTTCGTTGAATATCTTCTCAACATCGGCCGGTTTTTGTTCGTTGACAGTCAGATTCATTTCATAAAAATTATCGAATCCCAGATCCTGCGCTTTTTGGTTGCGCATTTTAACCAGGCGCTGTAAATCCTCAGCGATTAAGAGACCGACCTTTTTCTGGGCTTTCCACAGCGCTTTACGAACAGGCACATCCCGTTCATTTTTAAGGACATCGGTTACTTCATTATCGGTATATTTTCTGCCATCCCACTCGGCGCGGAAGTTAATCATCTTTTGGGAAATTTTACTTGATAATGCGGTGATGCGGGCATTTAATTCCGGATCACCCTGATTGCTTAAAAACGACTGGTACAAAACATCTAACTGGCGGGCTAATAACGGGTCTTTAATCATTTTTTCTTCTTTAAGTGTTTTGAGATATTCGAAATGATTTTGATTCTGATAGAGGGAGTCAATTTGCAGGGCATAGCGATCGGCGGCGTCGAAATAATGTCCCTCACCGCTAATATAAGCATCCCACTGCGAAATATTCCGGTCTTTTTCAAGCGGTTTGAGTTTGGATTCAAATTCATGGATGAAGGACTGAAATCCTGCTTCACTTAATTCGAATTGAAAAGACTGTTGACAGGAAGTTGACATGAACAATACTCCCGTAAGTATGGTTAATAAATAGATTCGTCTCATTAGGACTCCTAATAAAGTTAATGATAAAATTTGGTACAGGACGGAAGATAACAATAATTCGTTTTACCGACAAACCTTAGGAATTAAAAAAGAGGAATTAGAAAAGCGTAAAGAGTAAAGAAAAAGTGTATTTGACAATAGCAGGAACTTAATAACCAGCAACCCCTCACAGCTAAAAGCCGGTCCCGCTACTCATAGCGCAGGGCTTCCACCGGATCCACGGCTGCTGCTTTACGGGCCGGAAAAAGTCCGGCCAGCAATCCGATCAGCGTAAGCAGACTGATCGAAACAAGCAGAACCGACGTCGAAAGAATCGGGCGGCCCAGAAATTCCATGGCATTTTCCGCGGGCATTATCCACATCAGCTCGATAATGCCCAGCGAAACCAACAATCCAAAGCCGCCGCCGATAAAGGCAATGAGCAGGGATTCGAAGATAAACTGGAAAATAATGTAGCGCCGTTTCGCCCCGACGGCCCGCTTAATACCAATTTCCCGCGTTCGCTCTTTTGCCACCACATACATAATATTGGCCACACCCACGCCAGCGATAATCAGAGTCATTGAACCGATTACAGCCAGGAAGATATTGATGCCGCGAAAAATTTTAGCGCCTTCCCGTTCATTTTCTATGAAATTCCACATTGGCGCCGCCCGCTCATCGGTCGGATCAAATTGATATTTTTTTGCCAGCACGCGCCGGATTTCTTCTTCAATATACATACCTTCCTGAAAACGCGTCGGTTTGACAATCATCTCGTCGATATATTTATCACCGTAAATACTCTGAAAAGTGGTGAAAGGGATAATGGCCCGCCGGTCGTCCGGGCCGTTATTCATTGAAGTCTGTAACTTTTTAGGCATGGTTCCGACCACGATAAAAGGCATGCCGTCGATTTCCACCGATTCGCCGATCGGATCGGGTCGGCCGAACAATTCTTTGGCGATTTCACCACCGAGGAAAACCACCCGCCGGCGTTGTTCCAGATCGCTGTTATTTAAAAAGCGCCCCCCGGCAGCGTGAAAGGTACGCCGCAAAAATTCAAATTCCGGGTAAACACCCTCCATATGCGTCGATGAAATTTTATCGCCGACTTTCAGACGCGCCCTCCGACCCAATCCGGGCACGGCAACGGCCACCTGGGGGATATTCTGTTCGATCACACGACAGTCTTGTTCGGTAAGCATGATGCGGCGTCCGATCGGCAGACCCTGCCATTTTTTGGTGGTCTGTCCGTTATAAACACGGATAATGCGATCGCCGGCATTGAGCAAACCTTCGCGCATGCGAAAAGATAATCCCTCTCCAAAAGCCATCAGCAGCGTTACGGCGATGATACCCCAGGATATGGCCACGGTTGTCAGAATGGCGCGGGTGCGCTGTGCCTTAATATCTTCGAAAAATTCTCTGAGTAATAAGAATAGCTGCATAATATTATCCGTGTTTTATTTCAGTTAAAAGCGCAGGCAGTCAACAACATTGAGTCGCGAAGCCCTTCTCGCCGGAAAGTAACCGGCCAGAAATCCGATCGATCCCAGAATGATTACGGTTACCAGGGCCACAATCAGATTAAATTCCGGCGTGCCTACGGCTTCCTTAAATCCTTCCAGTGGCAGGGCATTGAATCCGCTGATGGTGGCTATGGCCAGTGCGAAACCGATAAAGGCGCCCAGTCCGATTACGATAAACGCTTCCAGAATAAATTGACCGAGAATCGTTCTGCGCCGGGCGCCGGCAGCGCGCCGGATACCGATTTCCCTGGTCCGTTCCTGAACGACCACATACATGATATTGGCCAGACCGATACCGCCGACAACGAGCGTAATCACGCCGATCAGACCCATAAAAATGTTGAATCCCAGCGTAAAATAAAAAATGAATTTGTCAAATTCGTTGGTATCCCAGATACCCAGCGTTTCCGAATCTTTGGGATCAAAAACATATTTCTTACCCAGTACATTGTAAACCTGCTCCTGTACGTGCCCGGCGATGCGCGGATCGTCAATCTGATAGACAAAATTGCTGACATAACGGTGGCCGAAAATGGATTTGAAGGTGGTCATGGGAATAAAAGCCCGGTCGCGGTCGCGCTGATTATAGGAAGAATTCTGCGTTTTTTCTTTCATAACGCCAACCACTTTGAAAAGCGTCTGATCGATATAGACATATTTACCGATGACCGCGGCATTTTCACCGAACAGAAAATCACGCAGGCGATTGCCCAGGAACACCACGCGTCTTTTATTTTCCAAATCAAGATTATTAATGAAACGTCCTCCGGGCTGGGGCCAGATATTGCGCATCACGCCGTACTCGGGAATAATCCCGGTAATGTTGGGTCGGTTAACTTTATCATCGACGCGTATCGCCGAGCCCCATTTGCTGAACTCCGGGCTGATACGCTCGATCTGACGAATTTCACGGCGCAGTAATTCCATGTCATCTCCGGTGAGCCGGATGTAGCGATCGCGCCCGTATCCCTCAAAGGGAATGCTGGTTCTGCCCGGCCAGACGATGGCGATGCCCTCGCCGATACCGTGCATGTTTTTGCTCATCTGTTTACGCACGCCCACGCCAAAAGATAAGAGCAAAATAACCGTCATCGTACCCCAGATTAGACCGAACATGGTCATTGCCGTACGCGCTTTGTAAGCTTTCAGATATTGCAGCGTTTCCCTGATACGATCGAAAGTCATACGCATTAATTGATACCTGCGTAATTAAATGATTTCTTTGACTTCTTTTTCCAGCACCTCGTCATCCTCGCTCAGTCCTTCGACAACTTCGATGGTGATGGCGTCGCTCAAACCGGTTTTGATATATTTTTCCACGGATCCGGTTTCGCCTTGCGGCAGTTTTACAAATGCCGAATCATTGCGAAAGGTCACCACCCGTTCGGGAATGGCCAGTACGCTGTCCCGTTTTGCAATTATGATATTTGCATTTGCCGAATATCCGGCGCGCAGCACGGCATCTTCGGTGGGATCAATTTTGATTTCAACCGGAAAAACCGTCGTATTATCTTCTTTGCGCGCTTTCAGGGAAATCAGGATTACCTTGCCGGTAATTTCGACGCCGGGCAGCGCGCCCACCTGCAGTTTACAGGGCATACCTTCCTTTATCTTGCCCACATCGATTTCATCGACGGTACCTTTGAAAAGCAGATCGGTCATATCGGCCATGCGCATGATTGGCGTGCCCGGCTGGTAGGAGGTAAGCGGCACCACCGGATCGCCCAGATTGACATTTTTTTCCAGAATAAAACCGGTTAACGGCGCCTTGACGACGGTTTCGATTTTGGTTTCGGCAATGCGTACCTTCCCTTTTTCAATCAGTTCCAGTTTTTCCCGGGCCATTTGTTCGCGCAGTTTTGCTTCATCAAAGCGGCGCAGTAAAACCTCATATTCCTGATCGGAAATGTAACCCTGTTCTTTTAATTTTTTGTCGCGCTCCAGCTCTTTGGATATGGTCTGTAATTCGATCGTGGTCATTTCCAGGTCGCGTTTGGCCTGTGCCAGTTCCAGCGGCGTTGGATCCGGCTTAACATCCACCAGCAGATCGCCGGCGCGGACGAAATCACCCACATCGGCATATAATCTACCCACCACGCCCGATACTTTTGATTTGACATCGATTTCATTCACCGGTTCGATGGAACCGACGGCCAGGGCTTTATCTACGATATCCTGTCGCTCGACTTTCACAGTCGCCCGCTTCTGTCTTTCTTCGCCGGAGTTGGTAAAAATGTATGTGGCAATCAGCGCAATGATAACTAAAAGTATGCTTCCGTAAACCCATTTCCTGCTTTTGCGTTTCATTGGTTTCCCTCCGAAGTTACACTTCACTATAAGACATGAAAACTGTAAAATTAATTTCAAATACGAGGGCTTAATTGAATTGTTACAGGATTGTCCGGTTTAATTGGCTCAATAAT
>CAYXRA010000147.1:0-11550 GCA_964467525.1 uncultured Calditrichaceae bacterium | reverse complement strand
ACATATCGCCGCTGTTTTATACTGCTGCGTATGATGTATAATACCCACACAAAACAACATAGAACCTAAAAATGCACTCCATTTGCCTTAAAATTTGAAATCAAATATTTTAAAATATTCCGAATATCAGCCGCTGTTGTTTTAATAATCTGTTTTCAGGGACGGGTGATCAAATCGGATATAATCTTCACTTGAGCATTTTTTTCAGTTCATCCAGTTTTTGCAGGGCCTGCAGTGGCGTCAGCTTATTCACATCAACTTTGGCCAGTTCGCGGTGCAGTACGGAAGTTTCCTCTTCAGAAAAGAGACTCATCTGGTTATGGTCGACGTTGCGTCCCGAATGCCTGCGGGCAAGGCGCGGTTTGCTGGAATGCGGGGTTAATTCGTTCGCCTCCAGGTTGCTCAGAATTTCTCTTGCTCTTTCGATTAGCGAAGCGGGCAGTCCGGCCATTTGAGCAACATAAATACCATAGGAATTGTCGGTGCCGCCGGGAACGATTTTACGCAGAAATACGACCTGATCTTCCCACTCTTCCACGGCGACGTTATAATTTTTAATTCTCGGATAAAGCAGGGCCAGCTCGGTTAGTTCATGGTAGTGGGTGGCAAACAGTGTTTTTGTTTGCAGACGCTCATGATTATGAATGTACTCGGCAACGGCCCAGGCAATGGATAATCCGTCGAATGTGCTCGTACCGCGGCCGATTTCATCCAAAAGCACGAGGCTGCGCCTGGTGGCGTTATTGAGGATGTTTGCCGTTTCATTCATTTCAACCAGAAAAGTACTCTCGCCGATGGCCAGGTTATCCGAAGCCCCGACCCTGGTAAATATACGGTCCACAATGCCGATAGAGGCCTGCTCGGCCGGGACAAAGGAACCAATTTGGGCCATCAGTACAATTAAGCCTGTCTGTCGCAAAAAAGTGGATTTACCGGACATGTTCGGACCGGTAATAATCCATATCTGCTCTTTTGCCGGATTTAAGCCGACGTCATTGGTAATAAAATCTTCGCCCGGCGGTAAATTCTGCTCGACTACCGGGTGCCTGCCGCCGGTTATGTTCAGCTCGACAGAATCGTTGATTTCGGGTCGCTTGTAATTGTTTTCGAAAGCCGCCGTAGCCAGGCTGAAGTAGCAGTCCAGTTCCGCCACCAGCCGGCTGTTTTTCTGAATCTGATTGATATACCTGGCTATTTCCCCGCGCAGATCCTGAAAAATACTATATTCCAACTGATTGATTTTTTCCTCGGCGCCCAGAATCTTCTCTTCCCAGACCTTCAGATCGGGCGTGATGAAGCGCTCGGCATTGACCAGGGTTTGTTTACGGATATATTCTTCGGGTACTTTGTCTTTATGCACATTGGTGACTTCGATATAATAACCGAATACCTTATTATAATTGATTTTCAGAGTGGAAATGCCCGTGCGCTTCTTTTCTTTTTGCTGGTACTCGATAAGCCAGTCTTTGCCATGATCGGAAATATCGCGCAGTTCGTCCAGTTCATCATTAAATCCTTTACGAATGATCCCGCCCTCCTGGACGGTTAACGGCGGATTTTCGACAATGGCTTCGGATATCAGGGTGGTCAGCGATTCAAGATTTTCAAAGTCGTTAAAGGTTTCTTTGAGCTTAGCTGCTTCGCTTTCATTAATGATATCTTTGAGCGGATGAATGATTTCCAGCGAATATTTTAAATTGAGCATGTCCCGCGCGTTGGCTCTGCCGGTTACAATTTTCCCGAGCAGGCGCTCCATGTCAAATACCCCTTTCAACTGACCTTCAATCTGATTGCGCAAGGGACGGTTGGCGAACAATTCATCTACCAGATTGAGTCTTTTTTCGATCAGCGCCTTATCCAGCAGGGGCTGCTGAATCCATTGTTTGAACAAGCGGGCGCCCATCGCCGTTATCGTGAAATCGATGATATTGATCAGCGTGTGTTCCCTGCCGGAGCCGGACAGGGTGCTGGCAATTTCCAGGTTTTGGCGGGTGCTCTCATCCAGCACCATAAAATTGGAAAGATTCAGCGCCTGAAGCTGTACAAAATGTTCCAGACGCGTTTTGTAATTTTCCTGCAAATAGTGAATAATTGCACCGGCGGCAATGACCCCGCCATCCATATCATCGCAGCCGAAGCCTTTCAGTGAATGGGTATCGAAATGCCTTAGGAGTAATTCGTAGGTATAATCTCTGCTGAAAATCCAGTTTTCGCGCTTGGTAAAGATCGCCGGTACAAAGCTCTGGGTCATACTTTTAAGCACGTCGTAATTTTTCGCCGCAACCAGGATTTCTTTGGGCTGAAACCGGATCAGTTGTTCCAGCAAAACCGATTTGTCAAATTCCGAGGTCTGGAAAGTACCTGTAGACACATCGGCAATAGCCATGGCACAGCGGTCTCCGTCCACATGCACGGCGACCAGAAAATTATTGCTTCTGCTGTCCAGTAGTTTTTCCGACAGCGTGGCGCCGGGGGAGGCAATTTCAACCACTTCCCGCTTGACCACGCCTTTGGCCAGCCTGGGATCTTCTACCTGTTCGCAAATGGCGACGCGCAGGCCGGCATTAAGTAGTTTGGGCAGATAATTATCCAGGGCATGATAAGGAAAACCGGACAGCGGCACATCTGCCGATTTGCCGTGGGCCCGTTTGGTGAGGGCGATACCCAGGGTTTTAGCCAGCACCCTGGCGTCATCATAAAATGTTTCGTAAAAATCGCCCATCCGATAAAGCAGCAGTACATCTTTATAATCCGCCTTGATGCGCAGGTACTGCTCCATCAGTGGCGTTGTATCAGATTTTTTTTTACTCATGAAGCCGTGTAATTAAATTTTAACAGGTGTAATCGGCAGGTCAAAATAAAACGTGCTTCCCTCCCCCAATTCACTTACCAGCCAGACTTTGCCTTTATGGAGTGAAATAATCTCTTTGCAAATTGCCAGCCCCAAACCCGTACCTTTTAGTGAAGCATCTTTTCCGGCCTCGGTCTGTTCGTATTTGCTGAACACTTTATCCTGCTCATCCTTTGGAATACCGACGCCGCTATCGGTTACACTGACCCGTGCCGCCATGTTCGTTTCACCGGAAATTTGATTTTTTTCTTTCACTAATTTTGTTTTAACTAAAATTTTACCCTCTTTTCCGGTAAACTTGATCGCATTGCTGAGATAGTTGGTGACTACCTGCTCGATACGCAATTTATCCAGTTGCTGAAAAGAAATAATCGGATCCAGATCGATATCCATTTTAATGCCTTTATTTTGCGCCAGCACCATATGATGCTCGAACACAGCTTCGATGATGGTATTGATCGAATGGATTTCCATCTGCAAATCAAATTTACCGGCCTCCATGCGGGAAGCGGTCATAAAATTATCGATTAATTTGAGCACTTTATCCACATTATCTTTGGCGATAAACAGCAGTTCGCTCTGTTCGCCGGATATTTTACCGACAACCTGGTTGCGGACAATATCAACATATCCCTGAATAATATTCAGTGGTGAGCGTAAATCATGAACAATCATCGAATTGAAATCGGCCTTCAGTCGTTCCAGACGTTTCTGGGGCCGCAGATCGGACAGAACACCCAGGAAACCGCTTTTTTTATTATGCTGATAATAGGGCGTCAAGTATATTTTAAACGGAATATACTGGTTGTCATTGGCCATCAGTTCGATCTCAACGCCCTCGCTCTCGGCCAAATCTCTGCTGCTGCTGCTTTCGCGGCGGTTGTTTTTCAGCATGGCCACTGCATTTTTTTCAAATTCACCGCGTGATTTTGCCGAACAAAGATCGAATATATTCTGATCCAGCAAACTGTCGCTGTTTTTGTACTTTAGCATTTTGGCCAGGCTGATGTTGACATAAATGATCCTGCCTCTCGGATCGCAGGTAACCAGCCCCATAATCATGGTCTCCGCTAACAGGCGGTACTTGTTTTCCGATGCTTTCAGGTTTTCGTACAAGCCGGCATTTTCCAGCGCCACCGCAGCCTGATTAGCAAAATATTCCAGACTGCGTACTTTTTCTTCGGAAGGTCTGACCCGTTCAACCGGGTCGTTAACCGCAATATAACCCAACTCGCGTCCGCGGCTTTGTACGGGCACAAATATCCAGTCGTTATCATTCCATTCTTTTCCGATGGAAAGCAGAAAGGAACGGCGGTCGTAATCATCCACCAATTCATCGGATTTCTGGTGATCGTAAAAGTAGGAATTGCTGATATTCAGACACTGGTTTTTCAGAACGGTATACATGGACTGCGGATATTTTTTTTGCAGCGATTGATAATCGGCTGATTTGATGCCGAACGCACATACATTTTCAAATTGATTATTGTATAAATTTTTACGATCCAGAATGACAATATTCCAGCCCAGGGTTCGCCGGATGGCGGTGGCTATTTTTTTCAGCAAATCATCGATTTCCACTTCCAGCGTTAATTCCTTGCCCAGCTCAAAAACACGATCCAACTGTTTAATCGTCTTCTGTGCCTGGCGGACCACGCGGCTTTCCATCAATACCTTAGTTGCCTTCTGAATCATTTGTTCGGCATTCTGAATTTCAACATTGGTAAACCGGCGCAGACTATCTTCAGTGGCAACAACAAAAAAGCCTTTCTTCTCCGTCCCGACCTTGACGCTGAATATCAGCATGGACAGATACCTGCCTTCGGCGATGGAAGCCAGTTTAGCTAAATCGGAGGAAGGCACGCTGCCCAGATTATAGTGGGCGCTGAGACGGTCGGAGTCGATATACTTCTCAAAGGTAGGATAGTCTTTCAATAATAGTACCGGCGGCTTTTCATGTTCAAATAAATTCTTTTCCGAACCGGTTTTAAAACAGTTCTGCGGATAGAGAAATTTAAAGCCCTCGTTATAATTGAAATAAATGCATACATCCCCTTTCAGGCTGTGCAGGAGCTGATGGCTGAGATAGGTGAATATTTCGTCTTCATCGAGACGCTGAAAAAGATACTGAATTTCCGCGGTATCCTCGCGAATTTTTTGTTTTCCCGAGTAAAGGGTCCGCAAATTGAGTACCCGGAATGCCAGCGAACTGATCAATATCTCCAGTTCCTGAAATTGCGCCTTTGAAAGGCCTTCCATTCCGGATAATCCGATGATCATTAATCCAATCTGTCTAGTTGTGGTCCGCAGAGGAAACTGGTAGTAGATATCCGATTCAAAACCGGCGGTATCAAAAAATTTCAGCACATAATTATCGCTGATCCTTTCCGCATCCAGGCTGTTGTTTGAAAAAAAGTATTTATTCCACAGGGGCAATTCGAATACGGAAGATTCTACCTCATGGAGTTTGGGATCGTTCGTCATGAAGCTTTTATAGTCATATTCTTTATTTGGTTCATCGGGAATCAGCGTTAGCAGAATATCGGGCCGGTACATATTGAATACGTGCTCATCAATGAGTTCGCAAAGCCGATTGATATCCTGCACGCGGATCATATTGTACTGCAATTCGGATATATTCTGAAGTCGGTAAATCTCTTCGCTGTATTGTTTCATCTTTTTTCTGTTATAAAGATGGGACCGGATCTTTAGTTTCAGATCGGTAAAGTTCGGCAGGGTATCGACTATATCATTAATACCGTTTTTTTCTATTTCAATCCGGTCAAATAATTCCACATCCGGTATCATGGCGATGACCGGAATCGTACTGCCGAAGCTGCTCGATTTGATCTTGCGGATAATATCTTTGGAACGGGCCGTTAAAGATTCTCCCCAAAGAATAATATCCGGTTTCATACTGCGTGACAGGCTATAGGTACTTTCAACATTATTAGCCATAATCACGGCAAAATCATTTTCGCGCAGATAAGATGAAATCCGCTCCTGAATCAATGAGTTACGATGAATGATAAGTATTTTTTGTTTGTTAACCATTTTAATTTTTTCTTTCATCCGCTAAACAGAGTACGATTTTTTGCGTTAATTTAAGCGACTAAAAAATGTATTCTAACTTTCTTACAGCCGAAAAATTCCCGTAGAAGTGTTGATTAATTGTTACCCTTACTCAGCCCTGTTTTTTTCATAAATGAGGGCAATGCCTTCGAGGCTGAGATAAGGATCGATGGCCTGAATGCAATCGGTTTTGTGGGCCATAATTTTTGCCAGTCCGCCGGTAGCCACAACTCCGGCTTCCTTACCCAGTTCCGTTTTTATATCTTTGAGCAGGCCTTCGACCATTTTAATGCTGCCGTTCAAAACACCGCTCTGGATACTTTCATCGGTGGTTTTACCGATGATTTGTGGCGGAAACCGCAACTCAACCAAAGGCAGCCTGGCTGCTTTTTTATGCAGGGTATTAATCGAAGTAATAATGCCCGGCGCTATCAGTCCGCCAACGTAATCGCCCGCCGCATCCACACAATCGAATGTCGTTGCCGTTCCGAAGTCGATGATTATAAGCGGTGCGCCGTATTTCTTTTTGCCGGCAACAGCGTTACACAACCGGTCGGCGCCGACATGTCCCGGTTCTCTGTAGAGGACATTCATGCCAAGGTTCAGGTTCACATCAATGATCAATGGTTTGTGACCCAGATACTTTTTGCTCATGAAGGCGTAAACCGAAGTCAGGTCCGGCACAACAGAAGAAATACAGACACCCCGCATATCTTCGTTTTTATAGCCTTGTTTATCGAACAGATAATTGAGAACGGCGCCAATTTCATCTTCGGTGCGCGCCAGGCTGGAAGAAATACGCCAATGATGTAATAACTTTTCCGATTTCAGCACACCAACCACGGTATGGGTATTCCCGATATCGATAGCTAAAAGCATGTTACTTGTTCTTAATCTCCCCGGCAATTAATTCGGCAATCTCACCGTTTTTTCGCTTGTACAATAGATGTCCCTCTTCATTAACATCCTGGAAAACAGCCTCTTCATCTCCGTCGATGGTACTCACAATAATGGGACATCCCAGTTGTTTGCATTGTTTTTTCCAGGTTGAAACGACACTGCTGTAATTGCTGCGTTCCAGTTTGACGTAGCTCCCCTCGAAATGATACAGTAACTCTGCAAAGAAATCTTCGATATCTACCGGCTGCCCTATTAACTCGGCCAGGGATGTCGCCCGTTCACGAATTTCCGCCGGTATGCTATCCCCGCTTGAATTGAGATTGATGCCAAAACCCACAACGAGGGCGTTAATGTGTTTTTCCTGAAGAATTGATTCGGCCAGAATGCCGGCAATCTTTTTATTTCCGACCAGAATATCATTCGGCCATTTCACATTAAATTTGATTTTATCCAGTTTATGTTTCTTTAAGTAAATCAGAAAAGTATCGATAAGAATTGACGCGGAAGCCAGGGTTATTTTCTGCAGTGATTCGATATCCTGCTGGGGACGCAGTAATATGCTGAGTAAAAGATTTTCACCTTTTGCGGAAAACCAGGATCGATTAAGACGACCCTTACCCTGCTTCTGATAGTCGGCAACAACAACCGTGCCTTCAGGAGCGCCATCCCTGGACAGTTTAAGACAATAATCGTTTGTAGATTTGGTTTCACTGAAATAAAACAAATTTTGACCAAAGATGCACGTTTTTAGCTTAGCTCGGGCTTTTTGAGAATCCATTCCTGTTTTTCCGGTTAATTGAACTGTGTTTCTAATTTAACATAAATTAAATAAAACCGCTTGGCTTTTTTTCAGGTACCTTAGTCAATTACAGCTTTTCATTTTCAGCGGTTCAAATTTTTTGCGGCTAAAACGACGTTTTATTCAATCCGGATATAATAAACGGTCCGGAATTGCATATCATAGCCGCCGAATCACCCGGTTAAATATAGGTGATTAATATAACATAATTATCAATAATTACAAGATATCCAACGGTAAAACCTGAAAATTAAATTGCCGGTTTATGCGCTTATTCAGTACTTTGTTCCAAAAATTCGGGAATTATGCCCAATGCAAATATTTGTCAGCCGGATTCGCCTTATCCCCTGAAAATGATTCAACGCATCCGATCAGACCGGTGCTTGATTAATATTCCTTCCACCTGATTTTATCCCCGGTTTTAATGTTAAATTGATCGGTATATCCGGCAACGACCTCGACCACATATTTTGCCGGTTTGATGGAAGGATAAGAGCGCATTGAATACGGTTCGGTGTATTTTTCTATGTTTACAATTTCGCGGCTTTCATTTACAAAAATCATATCCAGAGAAGTTGGCGTATTTTTCATCCAGAAATACTGGGGGCGTTCCTGCTCAAAAATAAATAACATGCCCTGGTTGGACGGCAAATTATTCCTGAACATCAGGCCGTGCGCTCTGGAATAGGCATCATCGGCAATTTCGATGAGAATCGTCGTAACAACTTCGCCCTGTTTGTTCAAAAAGCTCAGTTCGCCCTGACGCAGATTTTGCTCGACCGTTTGCCGGGGGATCATATTTTTATCCGTAGTCTCCGGCCAGAAAAATATCACCAGAATGACAATCAATAAGGCAAGGGCCACAATAAGACGTGTCTTTTTCAGATTATTCGATTTTTTTGTTTTTTTGTTATGTTTTTTCCTGGACATGAATATTCCGATCGTTTAATTAACAATGAACCGTTTTGTTTCAGGCCTGGACTGCAGCGAATCACGACAGCGGCACAATCCATTTAAATGTATCATTTTTCAGGAAATGGTCAATTTGTTCAACGCTCTGACTGGTCTTACGTTTCACTGCTTCCAGCGTGTTAAATGCATTATGTGGTGTCAGTATCACCTGGGGATATCGTCTCAGTTCCATTACCGCCGAGATATCCGGCAGATCGGCGGATACGCCGCTGCGCAGGGCATTGGCCACCATTGCCTCGCCGTCGAATACATCGAGGGCAAGTCCCGCCAGATGCCGTTCCTTTATGAGACGCAGCAAGTCAGCGGAGGGAGACATTTCACCGCGGGCAATGTTGATAAAGACGGCGCCGGATTTTGCTTTGCGCAGACGCTCATAATCAAAATAAGCAACATTTTCCGATGTTAAATTCATCGCGCATACAATCACATCGGCATCTTTGAGCCCGCTATCAACCGAAACATACTCGACATCCCGGTGTCGTTCCACAATATCCACGCCTTTTACATGCATGCCTAATCCCCGGCCGATTTTTACAATCTGATAACCAATATTACCGACGCCGACCGCCAGCAGGTTCTTGTTTTCACACTCCAACCCGCTTAATCCGTCGCGGTTGAAGTTTCTGAACTTGTGTATTTGTAGAGGTAATTTCCGGAACAATGCCAGCCACAGCATCGCCGCCTGCTCGGCAACCGCCCGATGGCAATAGAGTGGTAAATAACCACAGGCAATGTTCACGGATGTCCGTTTCTGATAGTTTTTAAGATGATCGAATCCGGTACTGCGGGACAGGATGCCGGAAAGCGCCTGCGCCCAGTCCGGCGGAATGGCCGATTGGGTGCGGGTGCTGATCAGCTTAGCCGGCGGCGATTGATGACGGGTTTCCTGGATCGTTTTCCAGTTGTAACCCGCTTTAAATTTATTACCGATATAATGCTTCAGCGCACGCTGTTCTTCTTCAAAGGCTTCGTAAAAATAGACATCATACTGTTCCGGTTTAGCCATTGCAGATTATCCTTAAAATTTTTGAAAATAATAACTGACTTTATCACCGACTAATAACAAGCGCAGCCAATAATCATTCAAGTCTGTACCGCTGGATAATGCATCCGTATTTGTAATCCGAATTAACATTTTGATAACTGTCGAAATCTTTAGGTGTACTATATATCCTTTATAATTTCAAGATAGCGTTTGTAAGGAATCGCCGGCAGGCTCTCCGCCTTCAGCGCCCCTTTAGACATGGTAATCATTGAAACTTTGGCAGCGACTTCCTCGTTCGGGGCTTCATAAATATCCATAAAATCATACTGACCCAATAGTGCGTAATGGTCGAGCCATTTAACTTCAGGGCATTTATCCTTCAGCGTGTTAAACCAGTCCCTGCCCATCACTTCCCGGCTCCTGGCATCGCCCATGCTGCCGGGGGTAAGTTTGGTTAATAGAATAAATACCGGCATGATACACCTCCCTAATTAATACGACCGTGGTAAAGTCATTCAAAAACTACTTGTTTTAGAAATGAAAGGCAATTAAAATTTAGAAAAAATACAATAATTCAATTTAAAAATTTGGCGGAGGAAAACGGTTGAAAACAGTGAACGCAGTTAATAAGCAGGAACGGATTCATTCCATTGATATCTTCAGGGGATTAACGATTTTTACGATGATTTTTGTCAATGATCTGGCTTCGGTGAATAAGATACCGGCGTGGATGAAGCATGCGCCGGCGGGCGCCAATGCCATGACCTTTGTCGATGTTGTTTTCCCGGCGTTTTTGTTTATTGTTGGCATGGCCATTCCCTTTGCCTTCCGCAAGCGCATCCGGTCCGGGCAAAGTCCGGGAGAAATCCGGAAACATATTTTTGTACGGACCTCGGGATTGCTGGTGCTTGGCATTTTAATGGTAAACACAGGCGGACTCGATAGCGGAGCTACCGGGTTAAACAAACATTTATGGACGCTGCTGATGTTCATTGCCGCGATTCTGGTCTGGAACCGCTATCCGCAGGCTGAAGGTAACAGAAAGATATTTTATCAGTCTCTGCGCATAACCGGAATCCTGACTCTGATTGTGCTCGCTGTTATTTACCGCTCGGATCAGGGCGATACAATCGGATGGCTGCAGACGAGCTGGTGGGGCATTCTGGGATTGATCGGCTGGTCTTATCTCACCTGTTCGGCCCTTTACCTGCTTTTCCGGCGCTCTATGGGTGCGCTGATAGCCGCGCTTGCTTTTTTTGTTTTCCTGTATATCGGCGATCAGAGCGGCGCCCTGAATTTCCTGAATTTTATCGGCGATCACCTGTGGCTGGGCGGACACATCGGCGGCCATGCCTCGATTACTACCGCAGGTATGATCACCGCAATGATGCTCCGGGATGAAAGCAATATAAAAACCTTAAATGAAAAAATACGCGCAATACTCCTGCTGGCGCTATTTCTCTTTATCGCCGGGTATCTCCTGCAACCCCTTTACGGGATTTCAAAAAATCAGGCAACGCCGGCCTGGAGCCTTTATTGCGCGGCGATTTGCTGCTTACTCTTTTTAATTTTATTCCGGGTCACCGACGTCAAAAAAATAACAGGCTGGGCGCGATTTCTGCATCCCGCCGGATCCAATCCCCTGCTGGCTTACATTCTGCCCGCCATTGTTTACGCCTTGCTTGCTTTAGGCGAAATTACTATTTTGTCCGATTACTTTGGCGCGGGATTGACCGGTGTTATCCGGTCACTGCTGTTTTCACTTTTGATACTCGGTTTAACGAATTTACTGAGCCGCCTGCATGTCCGGCTGCATTTATGAAGCCGGTAATTTTCACTGCAAACCGGCAGATAAAACAGGCAGGAGAAACATTACGGTCTTAACTCACGTACAGTACTAAAAATTTAAAAGGATTATTTGTGTACGCCGTTGAAACAGAATCATTAACAAAATTTTACACGCGCGGACGG
>CAYXRA010000146.1:0-11685 GCA_964467525.1 uncultured Calditrichaceae bacterium | reverse complement strand
CACAGCATTCGGAAGTCGCTCCCGGGTTTACCCACACAAAACGACATAGAGCCGAATTTTTTGATGTTTGCGGAAAAAGTAACAAAAAAATAATATAAGAATTTATCATGATTAAACAAAAAAGCCCGGCGCAACACCGGGCTTCTTCAGGATTATGTAATCACTTAAAATATTAGCTTATTGTTCGCGCATCAGTTCAACCACGTTTACCTTAGGCAGGCTAATCAGCAGTGACTGGTTAATTGTTTCAATCCACTTATTGGCAATCATCGCGTAGCCGATATTAGAAGGATGGATGCCGTCAAGGCTGTAAAATCCGCCAATCACATACTGGTCGCTGGGTGTAAATCCGCCAAACTGAACCGCCCCCTGACTTACCTGTTCAAAAAATGTGTACATATCGACCACAGGAATATCGCGATTGTTGCAGATGGAATCGATGGCGACATTATAACGCATAATCGTTTCCTGAATAACAGCGAGTTCATCCAAATCAAGGAAAAACTCATCGGGCAGCGGATCGCCGGTGCCGTTTAAAATACCGGCAGGAATACCGTTGCCGGTGTTCTGCATGTGCGTTTTACCCGGCAATAAGACTCTATCCGTCACTGGATTAACACCAATAAGCGGCACGGGATTACCGTTTTCCAGGTAAAGGGTGTTGGTTAGCGTATCCACGACATACGGCGGAATGGTGTTAAAATAGGGCATCTTCGATATATCGGGAATGTTGGCTACGATGACATTGGTCACGCCGCCGGCGGCTGAAGGCACTGTTTGCAGTGAATCCATCAGCGCGGCATAGGTGTCGGAAAATTTTTGCGGATCGGTTGGCGATTCTAAATTTTCACCGTTCAGTTTAAAATAAGCGTAATCCATCACATCGTACATCCCGGCCCAGCAAAGCACGATGGTGGGGAAAAAGACTTTGACCTGCTGAAACGCGGTCATGTTGAATCCTCCGCCGCCAAGCGTATTACGTAAAACGGGGGGAATAAGCGGACTTTTACTGCGGCTCTGCAGCTCGGTTTTGGCAGTCAGAATATCTTCCAGATAGATTCCGGGAATAGCCAGATTATTGTAAGGTGCGGGATACGTTTTAAGATCCGGATCATGGTAAGGATTATCCCCCCAGTTTACCGCCGTATCGAGCGGTACAGCCGTAATGACAAAATCCGGATTGACCGTTTGAGGGGTCGCCGGATTGTCAAGGTAGAGTAGTTTAAATACGCCGGCGCCTTCATAGAATGCCTGTCCGAGACCGGGATAGGCAATCAACGGCTGTACAAAATCCTCAACGGCCGACCGTTGGGCGATGAGGTTTGGAATGCTGTAGGCCTGATGTGTGTGCACCAGCGCGCCATTCTGATAACCCGCGAGAAAGTTGTCGCCGATGGCCATCATGCGGCTCATGGTATTGGTTTCGAAACTACTTGCTGTTGTCTGCTGGACATCGGGTTCCTCTAACCGGCAGGCCAGGGCGAGCATCACAATGGCAGTAAGTACAAGAATGCTTGTTTTATTCAAACGCATATAAAAATTCCTCCATTATTCTTAGAATGCATAACCGATGCTTAATCCGTAAAGATTGGCCATGCCCATATATTCACCGTTAAAATCATGCACGGAATTGGTAATCTGACGATCATCCTGCAGAAGTGAATGATAGGCGGCATCGATGTTTATTGATCCGAAACAGTAGCCGATCCCCACGGTGTAATTATGACGGTCGCCCTCCGGCAGCGAGGGTTCAACATAGGCATCGGGTACGGCATGGCGGTCCCAGATATAACCGGCGCGCAGAGATAATCCCGTATCCACGACCCGGTACTCCAGACCAAAGCGCAAACTGTAGGTATCTTCGTAATTTTTTTCCGTTTCGATTTCATTCAAACCGGCCACGGGATCATCAAATTCAATGATAAGTTTATCGTATGAACTCCAGCCCCAGTAAACATAATCAAATTCGAGGGTCAGGTTTTCAGTCATATCATAAGCCAGTCCGGCGCCGAACATCGCCGGCAGGGTAAGCTCTGTGGAACCGCCGGTTTTTTCAGGAAAAAGTGCGGCAATTTCAGCATCAATCACCGGATCGCCGGTTGCCGGAAAGTCGAAAGCGGCGTCGCCGTCACTGAAATCCAGGTTGATTTTATTGCGGTAAACCACACCCAGCACAATAGGTTCGACCGGCTGATATCGCAGACCGAGATTGAAGCCGTAACCCATGGCATCCGCTTCTAAAGTGGATGCGCCGGTTACCCTGCGGGGCGTGAAATAAACATTTCTTTTCATGGTGGCCGTCGCCTGAACAACATCGAGGCCGGCGGCAAAAGTTAAATTGTCCATCAAATTATAAGCAAATACCGGATTATAATAAAAAGTTTTTAAATCGGTTTCCGTGGCCAGTTGCGCGCCAACCCAGGGATCATTCCCGGAACCCCATTCGCTGGCCAGTCCGAACATGTTGTAAAATCCGAATCCTAAGCTTAATCTTGGGTTCAGACGGTAGGTTGCATAAAGCGTTACCGGTGTAAACAGACCCGGTTCGGCCTCGGTGTACAGTTTGGAATCGATATTATCCGGACCCTGAAAGGCAAATTGAGTGGCAATAACGGTCGTGCCCAGTTGCAGATTAAATCCGTTTAGCGTATTGAGACCGGCCGGATTGTAGAATATCGCCGAAGGATTATTCGCCTGGGCGATAAAGGCGCCGGCCATGCCTGTCGCCTCGGCATTCTGCTCGTAAATTGAAAAACCCGAACCGAAGGCAAGCGACATGCTCAATAATAAAATGAGCGGAAGATAAAACAGTTTTTTATTCATGATACCTCCTGTAAAATAGTTCGCCTCCCGGCGATTTTCTTCAATAAATTTCCGGCTGGACGGGCGATCCGGACGAATATTTTTTACGGTAAAACGCAGCGTGCTTGCATCTCGAAGATTTCCTATCATCCTGCTTCCATCCGCCAAAATTATTCCTGATACAAAGCGAAACAATCGCTGTAAAATCATAATATAGTTTTTTTTCAAGTATCAACGCAAACCAAACGTTTTTAATATTTCAATCTCATTCAGCCGAAGGGAATTAAGGCGGCTGTTCCTCTAAATGAAATCGAAATGCAACCGGATCGTTGCGGTTAGCCTGCTGACTAAGAGTCGTTCTGAAATTCTGAAATTCTTCATTTGCGCTTGGTTTACGTAAAAAAGAGCACAAAGATTCACTTCCCGATGGTAAAAATGTAAGGGAGGAAGGCCGGGCAGTATCCGCTGCGCAGCGTATTTCGGCGGGATCAATTCAAATTAATAATAAAAGAGGCCGGCAGTATTCTGCCAGCCTCGCTGATAGAAATAATAGATTATTTAACAAGGATACTTTTTTTAACAGACTCGTTTGAACTGCTGCTCAGTTTATAATAATAAACACCTGAAGCGAACCGGTCAGCGTTCCATTCTATGGTATGCTTTCCGGCGTTTTTGTGACCTTCAACCAAATTTTGAACCAATTGTCCCGCACTGTTATAAACAGACAAATTAACAGGACCAGCTTCGGACAATGTAAAAGAAATCGTTGTTACCGGATTAAAGGGATTTGGATAATTCTGCTCCAGTTGAAAGTCATGAACTACAGGATCATTCGCGGCATCCGATATCGCGGTTGTCCCGGAGGCCAGGAATAACACATAAGCAGCGTTGGTAAAATCAGGATTGGTTTCACCTTCCTGACTTTCAACACTACAAACAAGGAAGTTATCCTCGGTAATCCAGACGTAGTTAATATTGCTTGAAGAATCGACCGGAAACTCGATTCCACCGACAACGGTTTTGGTGCTGCTCGTATAATCTTCGCGTACGCGCAGGCATTCAAAAGTGCCGCCGGGCACGGTTATCGTCCCCCAGGCATCGACGGTGCTTACCGACTTCGTTGTTGTAATGTACAATGTGCCGCTGAAATCAGTTGTATCGGCGCTGCTGTCTGTCCATTGTAACTGATAGGTAATCGGCAAAGGAATGGTCTCATCATCCGCTTCCATCATGGTTGTATCGATTTCACCGGGAATCGTAATCACGCTGCCGCTGCCCAAAGACTGATACATATCCGCTGCAATATTAACATAGGAATAAATCTGAAATACGCTGTCTCCGCTGGAAAAATCATTAAACTGCACAAAATTTGCCGTTGGGAAGTCATCATCAAAAGGCGTTCCATCCGGATCCCTATATTCGCTATCGTAAAATTCATTCCCGCTGTAATTGCTGAAGTCCCAGGTTTGATTGCCCGCGGCTGCGCCCAGATCGACGGTAATGCTGCCGCTGGAGTCCATACCGAAAGTCTGGGTTGTTCCGATCATGTTAAGCAGCTCCGTTGAGCTGATTGAAATTTGCGCTTTAACCGATTGACCGGCAAGGAAAATAAACAGGAAAACGGTAAAGAATTTAGAGTACATAGGTCCTCCCTTGGGTTGGATGTACATTGAGGCTCTTTTGTCAGTTGTACTAAAATAGCGGTAACTACTTTATGCAACGATACTTAAATTGAAAAGAGCTGACCATGGTTAGTTTTAATCAATAACCTTAAATCGCTAAATGTTATTCCCTGATCGGGTATTTTACCCGAATTTCCAATGGAAAGTATCATAATGTTTCCTGCTGAAATTATTTTGGATGGCGGATCGCTTAAATTTATATTAGTAAAAGGTTGTTAACCAATTCAGAGGTAGGTATGGACAAACGAAAAAATTTTCTGGGTTTGATTCTGATCATTCTGGGCCTCGTTTTTTTGCTGGATAATCTGAATGTTCTGCGTTTCAATTTATTTATGGTCTGGCCTTTACTGATTATCCTGGGCGGCGCGGGTTTTTGGCTGGGATTTCTGACGAATCGAAAAAATCTTGGATTGATTATGCCCGGTACGATTCTGGTCATTTACGGGGCGCTATTTTTGTATTGTGCGTTAACGGACTGGGATTATATGCGTGTTTTATGGCCGGTTTTTCTGCTTGGTCCGGGTATCGGCTTTTTTCTGATGTATGCTTTCAGTGAAAAGAAGGAACGCGGACTGCTGCTGCCCGGCGGTATTTTAACGCTGCTCAGCCTGTTGTTTGCTTTCAGCCACGTGGACTATCTTCGCTACTGGCCGGTTATATTAATCATTGTCGGCATTGTGATTATGTTGCGGCCGCTTAAAAAGAAAGCCGAAACGGGTTAGTATCTTGGAACGAATCTGCTGCGGGTGGGATGTTTGGTAACTTTGATATCCTGCAGGGCGCTGGCCTTCACGTTAATCTGAAAACTGTAGTAATCGTAGATCGGCTGCCATGAAAAAGACATTTCCCAGCAGTGCAGATCACGATAAATATTGAAGCTTTGGGTAGTAATCTCTTTGGCAACCAAATCGAAATGGGCGTTCCAGCTAATTTTCCAGTTTTTGGTTAACTGAATTTGCGCGCTTGCCGAAAGATCGATTTGCTCAACGGGATCATTTACATTGAAACGGTTTAGGCGGTAGTTCAGGTTAAATGAAGTACGCCAGGGAATGGCAATGTTTTTGGTATCCTTCATTTCATCGCGGCTCTGGTTTTCGATATAGGCATTTTCAAGAATGCCTTCATTATCGGATATTTCTTCTTCCGTTTCGGTCTCCGTATCTTTTTGTTCGGGCGTATCCTTTTTGGCAAAAGTTTTATTATCCAGGCTGAATCCGAAGGAGGTGGTCAGGCTCAAGAGACGGGGCAGGGTTTGGAATTCATTGATGCTGCCGCTGCCGGTTTGCTTGGGTTTGTAAAAACTGTGCAGGAAATTAAAATTAATATTTTTGCCAAATAATCTGGTGCGCAGATTCGTGGAAATATTACTCCACTTCAAGCTGTCTCTTTCGAAGTTATAATTGGTTGAAAAATTTACCGTGAATAAATCCAGTTTTTTTTCCTCACCTTCGTTATTGATCAGCTTGCCCTGAAATACGTTTCCGAGACGGACGGACATGGCGCGCGATTTATTCCTGCCGGTTCCGCCGAAGGGGGTATTCCCAAAACGGTCGTATTTGATTTCCCTGCCCAGGGTATCGCTTACCGTGTCATAATAACCGTAAAAGGGACTGCTGAAGTCCGGTGTGTAGCTGAAGGTCAGTGAGGGATCCAGTTTGTGGCGGATAAATTTTAGGTCGCCGATATTTGGCTCGAATAATCCGTAGAGCGTTGTATTTACGCCCAGTGAAGAACGAAAAGTATGACGGGCGGCGAACTGGGTTTGCTGCCTGGTTATTAATTTATTGGTCTGGGTGTCGACTTCAGCGACCGTTACCTCATTGACCCAGTCTTCATTAACGGAAAGCGAGGGATTGATGCTGAAATATTTGAAAACCTTCTGCGGTGCGCTAAATGACAAACGGTGCTGCATCCCTTCTCTGGTGGATTCTTCGAAGGCATCCAGCGAATCGCCGGTGGGCACTTTGGATCCGCGATGAATCAGATTGGTATTGTATGAAAAATATATTTTCTGGTACCAACTGCGTTTACTGCCCAGCCGCTCCCCGGTTATCGTTTCGTAAATTGTACTCTGGGAGCGGTTAAAAGTGAAATTGGGCAGGGTATAATCGATACGACCGGTTTGCAGGTTTTCATTGCGGCTTGCGCTGAGCTGCATGCTGTTTTTGGTGCCTTTCCAGTTTTTGCGCATCGATAAGTTTGAATTGAGCTGCTGATTCAGACGATCGTCCACATTCGGCGAAAGCTGCTGGGAAAACGTCTTATCACTGGTGAAATACCCGGATCCGGAAATGGATAAGGTTGGATCAATATTGTGATTATGTTTGAAGCGCAGGCGCCAGCGTTCGCGTTTTTGCCCGCTGTACGGATCGCGCGGGAGATACTCCCCTGAAATTGATCCGTTGAGTTTATAGCGGATGGTATAGCGTACATCCGCGCGATAGGTAAATCCAAGCTTGTCGTAAAAATCGGCCAGCAGGGTGGCGTCAAAATAATCGTTTGGCGCCCAGTAATAGCCCATGCCGCGCAGGAAGCGACCGCCGAACTTGTTTTCGCCGTAACTGGGCACCACAATACCGGAGTGCCGCCCCCGTTTATTGGGAAAGATGCCGAATGGCAGCCAGCCCAGGGGAACGTCGGCAATATAAAACACGATTGGACGGGCAACGACTTTATCCTTCATCTTCAGGCGAATTTTACTGCTTTTGAAATAGAAGTGGGGATCGTCGATATATTCACAGGAGGTGAATATGCCGTCACGCACGAGCAGGGTACTGTCGGCAATACGGTGTATTTTTTCACCCCGATAGTAACCCGGTTCCATTTCGGTTTTTCCGCCGCGTATCTTACCCCGTTTCGTGCTGAAATTGTATTCGATGAAATTGCCGTAAAGCGGTTCTTCGCCCTCTTCTTCGAAAACCGGTGTTCCCGCGTAATAAATCATACTGTCGGCGCCGATGGAATCGACCACGCCCCGGGCATACAGCGTATTTTTTTGGCGGTCGATTTTGATACGCTCGGCGGTGAGGGTCATTTTTTGATATTTGAGTTTTGCCGAGCCCCTCAAATGAATTACGTTACCACCATCACTGAGCCGTATGTCTTCGGCATCATAATGAATGGGGCCTTCAATTTCGTTTTTTTTCTGTTTTTGTTTCAGGGTGTCGCTTTTTGCCGGTTGCCGGAGTGAATCGCGTGGAACACCTATGTTTGATTGTTCTGAAGCGGATAGCGAATCGGCAACATGCTCCTGAGCTGCGAGATTGGGGCCGCCGGACAGCAAAAGCAAAAGAATCAGGTTAACTAAGTTTCTAAAAAATATTGTCTTCAATTTTTACAATTTCACATTTTCGAATATTTCGGAAAAACCAATTTTGCCAAAGCAGGCTAATCACAGCTAATCCGATTTTCCATGCAACATATATGAATTTACGATGGATCACGATATAGTTTCAAATCATTCTATACCGGATTGGATAGGTGCGATGTGAAATAATTAAATGAAACATCCATGATTTTGTAAACACACAAAGGCATGATTAAAAGAATCCCCCCACCCCTTCGCCCCTCCCCCGATAAATCGGGGGAGGGGTTGGGGAGAGGGTTCTTCTCACATTCCCCGCCAAGACATGACGCAGGGGTGGGGATTTTAAACAGATGAAAAACAAACCGTATATCACAATCGGATTGGATCCTTAAATTTTATCAAAGAACTTACCGGCGTCTTCTTTTCTTCGGCGGACGGGATCGATGCTTCTGCAGAAGCTTTTTATTGGAAAAGCGCCCCGGTTCATCACTGAAATTTTCAATCAGACTGAAATCAACCTGTTTTCTTTCCAGGTCGACCTGCTCTACGCGTATCGAAACCTCATCACCCAAACGGATCATTTTCTCAGTGTCCCGGCCTATCAAAGAATAGGTTGTTTCGTCGTAAATATAGAAATCGTCATCCAGCTTGGTGATATGAACCATACCTTCGACAAAAGTCTCGTAAAGTTCCACCCAAAAGCCCTGCGCGGATACGCCGGAAACCAGTCCTTTAAAGGTCTGGCCGAGATAGCGGTTGATATATTCCACCTGTTTTAATTTAATTGATTCCCTTTCAGCCTCCACTGCCAGGCGCTCCATCGAGGATGATTGTTTGGCAATTTTTTGCAATTCCCGGTTTAGCTGATTCGGGATATTTTGCGTGGACGCGGCATATTTTTTCAAAAGCCGGTGCACGATCAGATCGGGATAGCGGCGGATTGGTGAGGTAAAGTGGGTGTAATCCTTAAAACCGAGTCCAAAATGACCGATGTTATTTTCTGAATAAACCGCTTTCATCATAGAGCGCAGGGCGACTTCTTCTATGATAAATTCTTCCTTGCTGCCTTTGATGGAAGTGAGTAATTGTTGAATGTATTTGGAAGTGATTTTTTTTACGGGTTTGAATGAAACTTCCAGAGCGCTGAGAAAAGTAAATAATTTTTCTACCTTTTCCTCATCCGGTTTTTCATGCACGCGATAGATAAAAGGCAGGGGACGGTTTTTATCCGGTGAAATATTATAAATGTGTTTGGCCACGGTCTGATTGGCGGCCAGCATAAATTCCTCCACCAGCCGGTTGCTATCGAGCCGTTTCACCGGGGTAATGTTGGTTGGCTGTCCGCGCTCATCGAGCTCGAAACGTACCTCCGGCGTCTCAAAATCAATCCCGCCGTCCCTGAATCGTTTCTCTGTCAGTTTTTTGCTCAGTGCATGCATATCTTTCAAAATGACTTTCAGATCGTCCTGTTTCTTATCCTGAACAATATCTTCTACTTCCTCGTAGGTGAAACGGCGGTTACTGTTGATTATGGAAGGGACAATGCGATAATTAAACACCGAGCATTGCCCATCCATTTCCATGAAACAGGAAAAAGTGAGCCGGTCTTCTTCGGGTTTAAGACTGCACAGCGTATTGGACAGGCGCTCGGGCAGCATCGGGATAACGCGGTCGACAAGATAAACGCTGGTTCCCCGGCGAAAGGCTTCTTTATCGACGATATGCGCTTCCTGTACATAATGGCTGACATCGGCTATGTGTACACCCAGCATCTGATTGCCGTTGTCCAGCTTTTCCAGTGAAACGGCATCGTCAAAATCCTTGGCGTCGGCCGGATCGATGGTGAAACAGGTTAGTTTGCGCAGGTCAAGCCGTCCGTCAATTTCGGATTTGCTGATTTTTGCGGGGATTTTTTCGGCGGCCTGGTCGACTTCCCCGGGAAACTTAACAGGCAAATTAAATGAATAGGCCACGGAAATAATATCAACGCCGGGCGCATCCGGATCACCCAGAACCTCGGTGATGTGGCCTTCGGGATTGTGCTGATCGCGTTCCCAGCGGTCAAAAGCAACCACGACCTTTTGCCCGTCCCTGGCGCCGCCTGTTTTATCTCTTGCAATCAGAATATCACGATACACCTTGGGATCGTCCGGGGTAACAAAGCTGTAAAATTCGGTTTGATGATAGGTGCCGACGATGACCTCGCGGAATCGTTGGATAATTTTGGAAACAAAGCCTTCCAGTCGTTTGCCGCGGGAAGCGGCATAGAGCTGCACTTCGACGATATCGCGGTCGAATGCAGTGTTCAGGTTGGGCTGGGCAATAAATACTTCGATTTCCTGGTTTTCGATATTTACGAAGCCGAAGCCGCTTCGGGTTGTGCGTATTTCTCCCCGCAGACGCTGGGCTTTCTGGGCATAGGCATAGAGATTTTTTTTAACATGAATCACTTTGCCTTCATTGACCAGATTGTTCAGCGCTTTTGAGAATAATTTATAATCGCTTTTATGGACACCCAGGGCATGACTCAGGTTTTTCCTGCTTTGCGGCACACCCGGTGAGGATTTAAGCAAATTGAAAATTGCCTTTTTATAATTGGTTGGTTTTTTGTAAGCCATTAATTCACCTTTATCTTTAAAATGCGTTGTATTTGATTTAAATCTTTCCTGACTTCAACCCCGGCAAACGGATATTGTTCAGCAATGGCGATAATCCGGTCGGGCTGCGAACCGCTCATTTCAAGAAACAAATAATTTGTATGCGGTGGATCATCTGTCCCGGCAATGTCCATCAGCCTCCTGTAAAATTGCAAACCGTCGCCTTCATCAGTCAGCGCACGACGCGGCTCATAATTTTTTACTTCCGGGGGTAATGCGTCAAATTCATCTTTCCTGATATAGGGCGGATTGGAAACCAGAAGACTTATGGCTTCCGGTAAAGCATCCGGCCAGGGCTCGAAAATATCGGCCTGATAAAAGCGTATTTGTTTGTCAGTCAGTTGATTGATCTCGGCGTTGGCCCGGGCCGTTTGCAGAGATTCTTCGGATATATCGGTTCCGTAGACGGTGGCTTCCTGCCAATGACGGGCAATACTGAGTGCAATGCATCCGCTGCCACAGCCTGCATCGACAATGGTGGGTTTGGAACTCAGTATACTTTTCATTTTCAGGACTTCCTCCACCATCAGCTCGGTTTCCGGACGCGGTATTAATACGGATGGATTGACAGCGATGTTTAAATCGTAGAATTCGGTTTCACCGAGAATATACTGGAGCGGTTCATGATTGCTGCGTCTTTTGACGAGCGCCCGGTATTGATCCAGTTCTTCCGGGGTAACAGGCCGTTCGAAAGAGACGTACAAATCAACGCGGCCGAGACCGAGGACTTTTCCCAGTAGCCGTTCGGCATTAAGCCGGGCATTTTCAATATCTTTTTCGTTGAAAAATTCCACCGTCGTATTGAGCAGATCGATGACTTTCCAGTTTTTTTGATTTTCCATCGGTATTACAAAAAATGAGCATTATCGCTTCTTGCGCTAACTTTTCGATAAAAATTGTAAAAAGCAATTAAATTTTACAAAAATTGATTTGCTCAGGTCATCCTGTTTTTAGGTTCTATGTCGTTTTGTGTGGGTATTATACATCATACGCGGCAGCGGCGATATATTCAGGGATTTATTCCGCCCGCGCGGAACGCCTTTGGCGGATGTTTGGGGATATTAGCAAACAAAGCATAGCCACTAATGACAAAGTCACAGGTAACAAGGTCACAAGAACACCAAATCATGAAACCGACACAAAAAAGAAATCCCTTATTACTAACCAAAAATATTTGTCCCGCCTGATCGGGGTCGGGGTCGCTATCGGAATCGGGGTCGAAAAAAAATGACTTTAG
>CAYXRA010000145.1:0-11784 GCA_964467525.1 uncultured Calditrichaceae bacterium | reverse complement strand
AACATATGAAAGTCATCGCAAAAAACTTAGTTTTCAATTGATAAAGAATAATTATTTTTAATTTTAAGTTTATCAAGACTTTGCGTGAAGAATTTTTCAGGATTACAAGATTGTGTTCGTTTTTATGACATTACTGTTCATTTTCGGACAGTATTTTCATAAATTACGCAATCAGACCATGAAAATGAGATGGGAATGATAATTGCAGTTTAATTAAATTTGTGCAAGCATAAATTGACAGAAATTCAAAAAATAGATATTTTGATATTTTCTCAGTGATAAGGGTTACTTTTATAAAATTTATTCCGGCCGCACTGAGGTAATACCTTTAATGCGTTCAGGCAGCAAGGTAGCAATATGCGTAAAAAAACCAATGGCAAAATACTGCTCATCGATGACGATATCGATGTGCTGCTCGCAGCAAAGTTGCTTCTAAAGCAGCATTACACAACCGTTCACACGGAAAAAAATCCCGAGAACATTACCGTCCTGCTGCAAAATGAAAGTTACGATGTAATATTACTGGACATGAACTTTACAAAAGATGTGAGCAGCGGCAGGGAAGGATTTTACTGGCTGAAAAAGATACTGGAACACGATCCTTCAGCGGTTGTTATTTTTATTACCGCTTTTGGTGATGTGGAAAAAGCAGTGCAGGCCATCAAAGAGGGTGCGACCGATTTTGTTCTGAAGCCCTGGCAAAATGAGAAATTACTGGCGACCATATCCACCGCGATGCAGCTCAGGCAATCCCGTCTCGAAGCCGATCATCTGCGAAACCAGCAGGAACAGATCAGCGCCGATATCGATCAGAAATATCAGGAAATCATCGGCAACAGCGTAGCCATGCAAAAAATTTTTGCGGCCATCGATAAAGTAGCGCGCACCGAAGCTAACATTCTGATTTTGGGTGAAAACGGCACGGGAAAAGAGTTAATCGCCCGGGCAGTTCACCGCCAATCCAAACGCAAAAATAACGTATTTATCAGTGTCGATATGGGCGCCATAACCGAGAGCCTTTTCGAAAGCGAGCTGTTCGGGCACATTAAAGGCGCCTTTACCGATGCCAGGGAACAGCGCGCCGGCCGCTTTGAAATCGCTTCCGGCGGTACGTTGTTTTTGGACGAAATCGCCAATATACCGCTCAACCTGCAGGCCAAATTACTTTCCGTATTGCAAAACCGTACTGTGATCCGGGTCGGATCCAATAAACCGCTTCCCATAGATATCCGCCTGATATGTGCAACCAACCGCAATATTCATCAACTGGTTGCTCAGAATGAATTCCGTGAAGACCTGCTCTACCGGATTAATACGGTTGAACTGCACCTGCCGCCCCTGCGCGAACGGAAGGATGATATACCCCTGCTGATCGATCATTTTATTAAAATCTATGCTAAAAAATATCAGAAAAATATCAGCTCGATCAGTCAGGCGGTGTACGCAAAACTAAAGAGCTACCACTGGCCCGGTAATATCCGCGAACTGCAGCATGCCGTGGAAAGAGCGGTTATCATGAGTGACTCCGATGTTCTGCAGCCGGTTGACTTTTTCCTGACGGCTTCCCATGCCAAAAAGCAGGGATTGGTTTTTGATGATTATAATCTGGAAACCATTGAAAAAATCGTGATTCAAAAAACGTTACAGAAACACACGGGCAACGTTACCCACGCCGCCAAAGAGCTGGGCCTGACCCGCGCTGCCCTCTACCGAAGACTGGATAAATATGGCCTTTAACCGATTCCGCAACAGCATCATCATCCGCGTACTGGTATTAAGCGCAACATTGTTCGTTTTTTTTCTTCTTGCGCAATATCCGGAATTTCTTATGCTCGATTTAAAAACCATGGCATTTGCCCATGCCAGAGCCGGTCACAATCCGGTCATCTTTTATCAGAAATCAACGGACTCAATTCGTCTGTTAAATCCCGCCGGTATTGCCCTGGGACTGGAAAACGGCGCCGTTTTTAAGCAGGATATCGAACAGGCAAATGTCCGCCTACAGGAAGACGACCTGATAATTTTATACACCGATGGCATTAATGAAGCCATGGATGAAGCCAACCATGAATTCGGCGATCAAAAACTTATCGATCTGATAAAAGTGAACAGTCAACTTTCCGCAGGAGAGCTCGTCAACCTGACCAAAAAGCAGATACTGAAGCACATCGGCAAGGCCGACCGTCATGACGATATGACCATGGTCGTTTTAAAAGCACCGCCATCAAAAAAACAGGAACGCACATCATGAAAGATCTAAGTGGATTATTTTTTGATCAAACCATACCAATTCCGGCTGAATTTTATTCCAGTGAAACCGGGAAGCCCTTTGAATATTGCATCGCCTGTGAACGGGATTTGCTCAATTCGGATGCTGATTATGTGGTTGAGAAAGCGGTAAAGCAGTTTAAAGACTATGACGCCAGCGATGTTGTTTTTGAGTATGCCATGTGTTCTAAATGCTATATGGAAATCATCGAATCCTTCTCGGAAGCGTCTCTGCAAAAGATGTCTGCCTATTTCGAAATGCATGTTGATTTTGAAAAGCGTCGCCAACAATTATTGAACAAAGATTCGCTGGAAATAAAGGACTGGCTCTCGCACTGCCTTGTTAAAGGCACACCGCGGAACGAAATGAGCGAGTATCAGATTTGCGCGCAATGCAACGGCGACCGTTTATCCCTTTTCTATTTACCGTTTATGATCGGATTTGAGGCAATGGATGAACTGACCCGGCTTTTATCTGACAAAACGCTCGGTGAAATCGATGATTTTTTTGGCCGCTATTGCGGTTTACCCCCGGAGTTCAAAGATATGTTTGATGATCACCGTATTTTCATACTTTAGATAAAATTATGGTGTTGAAAAAATTTCGTCTGACCCTGATTTTTCAGGTGGTATTTTTAACGCTGCTTATTTTCCTGCTCAGCTATCTGGTGCTTTCCACCACGCTCTATGCCAGTATTTTTGTCGTTAGTATCGTAATCGTCGTCCAGATTTACGTGATCATCAATCACGTTGAAAAGACCAACCGCCATTTGCGCCGCTTTTTTGAGGCCATTCAGCATTCCGATTTTTCCCAATCCTTTTCCGTAAAAGGTCTGGGCAGCTCCTTCGATGAGCTCAGCGATTCATTTTCCGGGGTTATCCGGGCTTTTCAGAAGAGCCGTTCGGAAAAGGAAGAAAATTACCGCTATCTGCAGACTGTTGTCAAACATGTGGGCATTGGTTTGCTGGCTTTCAGCAAGAGCGGTGAAATCGAACTGATCAATACGGCGGCAAAACGACTGCTGGGCATCAATCATATAAAGCATCTTTTATCTTTAAAATCATCGCACCCGGAGCTGGTCAGCAAACTATTGCGATTACGCGGCGGTGAAAAGACCCTGATCAAAATGTCCGACGATAACGAAATTATTCAGTTAGCCGTTTATACCACCGAATTCAAACTCGGCGGCAAGCATATTATGCTGGTCTCGCTGCAGAATATTCAGGGCGAGCTTGAGGATAAGGAAATGGAGGCCTGGCAGAATATCATTCGCGTGCTTACCCATGAAATCATGAATTCGATCACTCCAATTTCATCGCTGGCGGCAACGGTTAATGATATACTCGCCAACTATCTGACGCAAAACGACCGCAACGACACACTGGATGATGTTACCAGCGCCGTGCAGACGATTCGCAAGCGCAGCGAAGGCCTGCTCCATTTTGTGGATAACTATCGCAATCTAACCCGATTACCGAAACCGGATTTTGATATCGTGCGCCTTTCCAAATGTTTCGAACAGGTTCAATCGCTCATGCAGAATCAACTGGATAATGCGGGGATAAAATTTAAAATTGAAATAAATCCCCGAAGCCTGGAAGTCACCGCCGATCCGGAAATGCTCGAGCAAATTCTGATTAATCTGATTATGAATGCCATACAGGCCCCCAAAAACAGACCCGATCCCCTGATCGAACTTACGGCTGCACTGAACACACGCGGCCGGGTAATTATAAAAATTACCGATAACGGCGCCGGCATCCCTGAGGATATTCAGGAAAACATCTTTATCCCCTTTTATACAACCAAAAAAGAAGGCAGCGGTATTGGCCTGAGTTTGTGCCGTCAGATCATGCGTGCCCACCGCGGAACAATCAGTGTTGCCTCGGTTCCCGAAAAGAAAACCGTTTTTACGTTGCGATTTTAAATTAATGAATTCATTTTGCCGGATGCCGGGATGAATATTTTGCAATTTTATATTTTTCTGATTTACTTTACACAGAAATTAATAACGATGGTTTCAGTAATCAGAAATACCACGGAGTTTATTATTTTATGATTACCGCAAAAGAAGCCCTGGACCGACTGCAGGAAGGGAATCGACGTTTTATTGCAAATCAGATGCAGCAATCTGTTGTCTCTGTTAATGACCTGAAACGCCAGGCGCTGGTCGAAGGTCAGCAGCCTTTTGCCATTATTCTCGGCTGTTCCGATTCCCGCGTGCCGCCGGAGCTTATCTTCGATCAGGGTTTGGGCGCGCTTTTTGTGATTCGTGTGGCCGGCAATATCGTGCTGTCCTCGCAAATTGAGAGCATCGAATTTGCCGTTGAAAATCTGGGTACGCCGCTGGCCGTGGTTCTGGGACATACCCATTGCGGCGCCGTTCAGGCGACCATCGACCAGATTAAAGAGGGTGCATCGGTAGATTCGGCCATAGCCGGACAAATACGACCCACACTGGAATCCCTGCTCCCGGATGATCCAACCTTTGACAGTGAAGCGCTTTTGAGAAAGGGCGTTCGAGCCAATATCCGCGTTTCGGCGGATAATTTACGCAAGGGATCGTCGCTGCTCAGTCAAAGTGTAAAAAGCGGTAAACTGACCGTAGCCTGCGCAGAGTATGATCTGGAGAGTGGAGTGGTGGAATTCTTTGAATAATTCTGAAGAAAAGTATTCAATTACTATTCATGCTAAAAAGAAACCATCGCTCCAACCACTGCATAGTTGATCAAAGCAAAATTATACACTTCATCATTATCGGCGCCGGTTTCGACATCCAGCTCAAATTGCGCATGAACAGGTTGCAAGAAAAAGCCTAAAATAATCATAAATATCGCTGATATACTAAAGCGGGTACTCATTTCAGTCCTTTCATTTTTTTAATATTGCGTCGCATTATTCTTTACAAAAGTACAATCACAATCAGACTCAAGACAGCAAGCAAAGCAAACAGCAGGTGCAGCATTACATTCATCTTTGCGGCCTGTTTCAAAATTTCAGCATCCGATGAATGGGTTGTTATTCTCTTAGAAATGTTCGGTAACAAGATGACATAAGGGAGCAGGCTGATTAAAAGAATCCAGCCGTTTGCCAAAAAAAACAGGGATATAACCAGTATATCAAGACAAAGCAAAATTTGAACGAATAAATAGATATAAGCGGTTGCCTTATTGCCCAGTCTGACCGCCACGCCCCATTTACCGGCGCCCCGGTCGGCCTCCAGATCAATCATTTCACCGATTAATAAAATGGATAACGTACTGATTCCGGTGAGCGGCATCGCCGTCACGATCAGTGGATGGAAGGCGACATTCTGGCTGACTGACGCAATGAGAATGGCCATTGGCCCGAAAGCCAGCCAGACAAAGAATTCGCCCCAGCCCCGATAAGCCAGTTTAACCGGATGCGCGGTATAGTACTTACTGAAAAAGGCCGACAGCAGATATAACACCGCAACATGAACACGCAGTGACGGATCCACAAGCAACATAAGCGCCACGGACGCCAGCAGTGTGACAAGCAGGGCTACTCTGGCAATCCGGTACATGTAGGGAAAAAGTTCCTTGTCTTCCAGCAGAACGCCGGAGCCGCCGCTGAATTCATTACGATTGACATTAATTGTATCCGTGCCCTGCAGGGTATCGTAAATGTCATTATAAACATTGGTGGCGATATGCAGACCGATACCTATAATAATTACAAAAATAAAATTGATGATTTCGAAGCGACCGGTTATGGAAACGGCCAACAGCGTTCCGATGAACAGCGGACTCAGTATCGATGATAAAAAGGGCGCGCGTATCATTTTTAAAAAAGGCGGTCGATCAGCAGCCATCTTTTGTCTCCTTATTTACGAAATACTAAGCAAATTTATGTTTAATCATTTGCAGCAGACGTTCAGTATCGCCGGCGATCTCGAAACCGGCGTTTGTTCCCACATCATCCAGAATTATTTCACTACCATGGCCTGATTTTTCAAGTAATCTAACTTCCAGCCTGGATTGCATGGTTTCGGAAATCCGGTGGCGCATTCCTTTGATTGTCGGCGCCTGCAGGTAGCCGCCTTCGGCGCGATAGGCGATTATTTCCAGTATCAGCCGCCTCTGTTTGATCAGACAATGGATTTTATTTTCATCAGATTCAAGTTTAATGAATTTTGCCCCGGTGTAGGTTGAAAACCGATACAAATTATTTTTATTCCACAGGCCGAATATAAAACCGGGAAACGGTCTGCGAATCCAGGGAATAATGGCAATGGAACCGGTCAAACTGATACGACTCGTGCTGAAATGATTGGACTGCATCCAAATCCAGGCCTCGGGAAAAGAACGGCCCCAGTCTTTTTCCGTATAGCCTCTGCCGCCTGTAAAATCGATTGGCCTGCCGTTAACGGCAAGTGATCCTTCTATGACATGATCCAGACTGATAATACCATGATAACATTCCATAAACGGCGCCCAGTTGTACCAGCCCATGATGCCCGGCGCCAGCCAGGTTTTTGGCCACGGCGTCAAATGCCGGAACCGCAGTGATCCGCTTATTTCAACGGCCTCATTTTGCAATTTCAGATCCAATTGCGCTTCCGAGAAGTGATTGTTGCCGATTCGAATATCTAAAAAATTATCTTTATGAATAAAATCCGCGGCCGGAAATTTAAAATAATGGGTGATGTTTTTTCTGCCGTCGAAAATCTGAATAAAAGCATGACTTTCGCTTCCCTGCCGGTCGATAAAAATGCCGGGGATAATTGCCAGAGCATTGCGCCCGGCATTATCTACAATTTTATAATACCAGCCTTCAAAATGCTGATATCCGGCCTTCGCGCCCTGATACCAGGCCGGATTGTATTTTCTTCTAATCGCATTGATCAAAGATTTGCCCCCGGGTTTGTAAAGTAAGATTAACCTTTTTATAACTAAAGTTCAAGCAATTGATGAAAATTAAACTTATATCTCTATCACTGTTTGATTTAAAATGTCATTTCGGTTCAATAAAAGCTGAAGAAAGAAAAGAGGAAAAAATTTTACCCGGAAACGAAATATAGAAACTCTACCAAATACCGTATCCACTTAACACAGTAATAGCGATAATTTTTTTATAATAAAATAACTTTGCAGGTTCTAAGCAAGGGAAAGTTTAAGAGTTATTCCAATTGCGATTGTATGAAGCTGGTAATCTTCTCTATAAAATTATCGGCTTTGCCGATATAGTCTGAGATTAGTTTTTCATTCGGAGTAATCAGGTCAACATAATCAAATTTTTGACGATATTCAAAAACGATGTTATATAATCTACCGAATTCTTTTGGCAATATCCCGGTTTTGATATATGCCTTATTAAAATACCCTTTTACCTGACTGTGTTTGGAAAATACAGTTTCACTTAAAACGATCAGAGACTGAACTGCATAAAACATCGCATAGTAAATTCTGTTCATCGCCGGAATATACATTTCATTTTTTAAAAGTATTTCCGCAGCTCTTAAAGACTCATTTGATCGATCCAAGCGATAGTTAATTAAGGTCATCTTTTCTTTATCATTCAAATCACGATTCCCTCTTGTTCAATTTTCTGGTATAAAGGGATTTTAATATTCCAGTCATCACTAATTACAATCACGTCTATCAGGCAATCGTATTCCAATTCAAGCTCGTAGGCGATGTCATACAAGTTTTCCTCGATATCCCGGTTCACTTCATCTAACTTCACCATGATATCAATATCAGAGTTTTGCCCTTGTGTTCCCCGAGCTGAAGAACCGAACAATTTCATATCAATGACATTGTATTTTTTTTCAACGATAGTTTTAAACCGCCGGGTTACTACTTTTACTTTATCATCTAAAATCATTTATTAACCTAGCTTACTTACAAATAGCATCATATTGAATCTAAGAGTAATCAATATTAATAACCAACCGCAAAGATGTCTATTATTATTAACGCGAATATCAACACTATATAAATTTTAAACAAAATGTTCATAAAAAACAAAATATTTTTTTGGCATAGTTTGAAATTATAATCTGCAGTGGGAAGAAAGCAAATCCCAACTTTTCGCAGCCCGCTCTCGACGACAATCCAGACTGGATCTACAAATATTGGAAGTGCTGGGAAATCGCTTTCCGGGGATTCACACAACAGCAACCCGATTCGTTTTTTATTTCCAACAGGCTCGATGAAATGTTCAGCGATCAACTCTTCAATTGTGATAATATTTTTATGATCATGTTCGCTTCATTGTGTGCGTTGAAAAAGTATGGAATTTAATCTGACATCAGTCCGTTTACTCTTTACCTTAAACCATGATTAGCTTCTGTTAAATTAAATGAAAGAATTGACATGAAAGAAATGAAAATTAAAAATGTACTTATTGTTGGTAGCTGGGCTAAAGAACAAATAACCATCGAAAATCTGAAAAGATATGGTGATTATAAGGTTTGCGCCTATCTCGATACGAATAATCCGGGTATTATCAATTCAGCCGATGATTACAGAATCGGTAAATTAAAGGACGTTCACAACATCCTGCGATATGCCCGCGAATGCCAGGCCGATCTGGTTCTCATCACCACGGCAGCGCCGCTGGAGGCCGGCCTGGTCGATGCCCTCGATGAGGCGGAGATTAAAGCCTTCGGACCGGATAAACAGGCTGCCCGACTGGAATCGAATAAGGCATTCACCCGGAATCTGCTGAAAAAATATCTGCCCCATGCCGTTCCTGAATACCGTGTTTTCTCGGATGCTGATGAAGCCATCGATTATGCAAGAAGCATGAACTGGCGGGTGGCCGTAAAACCGCTTGGTTTAACCGATGGACTGGGGGTGCGTGTTTACGGCGATCAGCTTAAAAATGCCGAAGAAGTGACAGACTATATCAGGTTTATCATAGACGAAGCCTACTCCGGTTATAACGAAGTGATTGTCGAGGAACTGCTGGACGGCGAAGAGTTTACCCTGCAATGCCTGGTTAATGACACCGCTCTGGTAAGCACGCCTGCCGTACAGGATTTCAAAAAACTGTTTCCCGGCGAAAGAGGCCCCAACACGGCCAGCATGGGTTCCTATTCCGATGCCGATCACATGCTGCCTTTTCTGGGCATGGCCGATTACGGCGAAGCTTTTAAAATTATCAGGGGTACTCTGGAGGCCTACAAAGAGGAAACCGGTCGCATTTGCTGTGGATTTTTATACGGCCAGTTTATGATAACAGAACAGGGCGTTAAACTGATCGAATACAACTTCCGGCCTGGTGATCCGGAATGGATGAATGTGATACATCTGCTGGAAGAAGATCTGCTGAGGGGTATTAAAGCCGTATTGAACGGTGAAGAGACATTCCTGCAATTCAGACATCAGGCCACCGTTTGTAAATACATCGTGCCGCCAAAATATCCTTTTAAATTAAATCAGTTTTTGGAAGTATCGTATGATAAAAAAATAACTGAGCTGACACCGGTGAGTCTATACCACAGTTGCGGTATTGACGATCAGGGACGCATCGCTGTCGGCACCGAACGTGGTCTGGCTTTTCTTACATCAGCCGAGAAAATTACTCTGGCCCATAAACGTATCGAACGTATAATTAAGCAGGTCAAAGGTTCATTTTTCCATAGAAAAGATATCGGTACCGCCAAACTGCTGCGGGATAAAGTGAATCACATGAATAAACTGCGCGCTGTAAAAAATGAACCATTAACAATGAACACGGCAAAGGAATCGGAATATCTCGAAGTTTATGATCTGGTTCGTCATTGTCCGCCCCTTGAGGTTTATGATGCGCATGTTTATAAAATTATAATACGCTTTTTCAGAGATAATTGTTATGTTGCCCGGAAAAGCGGTCGTGTGGTCGGCTGGGTGATGGGTTTCATATCCACCCGTAAACCGGACAGTTATTTTCTGTGGCAAATCGGCATTGATTCCGAAATGCAGGGAACGGGTCTCGGCACTAAATTACTGCAGTTTGTTGAAAACGATCTGCGCGGTAAAAACTGCCGCCGGATCGAATTGACCATCGATCCCGAGAATGTGCCATCCCAAAAGCTATTCAATAAAAATGGTTACCGAAACAGCAGCAGGGATGAAGGCGCCCCGACAACGATGGTCAATGGTTTGGAATCGATCATCGATTACTACAGTCCCGGACGCCATTTTATGATATACGAAAAAAATATTGCGGAATAAACAAGCGTGGCCAAAACTAAAAGCAAAACACAGCCCGTCAAAAAATATGACTGGGAAAAACTTAATCTGATTTTTGGATACAGAAAGCACAAGTTTATTTTTTTACTCCCGAAATGATACGTGACTGTTCAGTCCATTAAAAGTAGCGGGAATTATAGACTGCAGGGAATAGTTAAAGTTTATCAAATTGAAAGACTGAGCATTTAATTCCGTTCCGGATCATCTATAGTATGCACCTATCGCGCAATTGCCCCGTATACGTTTGATCATCGGATTAATTAAGGGAGTCAACACATGTTCATCGGACATTTTGGCGTTGGTTTTGCGGCGAAGAAAGCAGATCGCAAGCCTTCGCTTGGCACTTATTTCATGGCCGCTCAGTTCATTGATCTGCTCTGGCCGTTATTTTTACTCTTTGGATTGGAACGCGTACAAATCGATCCCGGCAACACGGCTTTTACGCCGCTTAATTTTATTTACTATCCTTTTACGCATAGTTTTATCGGCGTTCTGTTCTGGGCCGTTTTGTTCGGCATCGTCTATTTCTTTATCCGTAAAAATATCAAAACCGCTCTGCTCATGGGCGGACTGGTGCTCAGTCACTGGCTGCTTGATTTAATTGTTCACCGTCCCGACCTGCCGCTGGCCCCCTGGAGTTCGCTGAAAGTCGGATTCGGTCTGTGGAATACGATCATTTTGACTATCATTGTTGAAGGGCTGATATTTGCCGGCGGTGTTCTGCTCTACTTAAAAGCAACCACGGCAGAGAATAAATCCGGAAAATACGGTCTTTGGGGACTCGTAATATTCCTGGTTATCATTTACGTGATGAATATTTTCGGTCCGCCGCCGGCATCGGCTGAACCGATTGCTTATGTCGGAATGTCACTGTGGCTCTTGGTCGCCTGGGCTTACTGGGTGGATCGGAACCGGTCGCATGATTCGGGAACAATTGGCGCTCAACCGGCCTGATCTTTCTAACCGCACTGCAACGGAAAGCGTATCCGGTTAAAATATCATAACGGAAGATTTTTTTTGAAGCATTACAGAGTATTTGTTACCCGGGGTTGCGCCGGCGCTTCTCCCTGGCTACTGATCTTTAACCCCAATGGGGTGTTTATGATGACAGGCTCGAAATAGTTAAAAACAATGTGTATTCTTTTTTGTGTCTGTTTCGTGATTTAGTGCTTTAGCGGCCGTGCTTATTCTGCCACAAAAACCCTAAATCACAAAATCCCACTAAATTCATTTACACCTGCTGTATTATTAAGCCCTGTAGCGGATACAATCAATTAAATTGCCGCCGCATTATTTTGACTTGACTAAAAA
>CAYXRA010000144.1:0-11863 GCA_964467525.1 uncultured Calditrichaceae bacterium | reverse complement strand
TACGACAAATAATGGCTTTAGTCTATACAGGTTTGAAGAAATTGATTAATACCTTTATAAAACCTGGAAATCATTAAACCCTAATTAACCATCAATATATAAATCATCTATTATTTTAATAGATCAAAATATAAAACTCAATTAAGATCATTTGCTATAAATATTTTAATTGAGTAATATCATGTAAGCATATCTTATAAACAATTAAATAAGAATTCAGATGCAGTTAACACTTGACTTCATGAAAGATGTTTTTGATCCCACCGATACGCGACTGAATCGTATCAAATCACACGACCATCCCTTTCACGACTGGTACCGTTTTGTACTATCATTTCCACCACATCTCGTGAGTGAATATATGGAAAGGTTTGATCTTAGCGCTGGGACATTAGTATTAGATCCCTTTTGCGGAACCGGGACTACTTTAGTTCAAGCAAAAAAAGTAGGCATAGACTCAATAGGAATTGAAGCGCATCCAATGGCGTATTTTGCCTCAAAAGTGAAAATTGAATGGTCTATAGATCCTGATTTTTTAATTAATCATGCTTTAGAAATATATAATAATGCTTCGAATAAATTAAAAAATGAAAATAATTTTCTAAGAAAACTTTCGGATGAACAAGAAGCTTTATTGCTAAAAAATTCAATAAATGAAATCCCATTAAACAAATGTCTTTTACTGTTGGAAGAAATAAATAAAGGTAAAGACATTACTATAAAAAATATTGAAAAATTGGCTTTAGCTCATGTCCTTGTTTATTCTGCGAGTAATTTACAGTTTGGTCCCGAAGTAGGTGTAAGAAGAGTTAAAAAAAAAGATGCCCCTGTTTTCGAAGCTTGGATTCACAAAATCAAAAAAATGGCAAGAGATTTAGCAGTACATGTGACCGAAGACCAAGCCTTTTCAAATTGTATTTTAGGTGATTCCCGTAAAATAGGACAACATTTAACGGGCAAATCAATTGATGCTGTCATTACTTCTCCACCTTATCCAAATGAAAAAGATTATACCCGAACAACACGGCTCGAATCTGTAATACTAGGTTTTATTAATTCGAAAAAAGAACTGAGATCATTAAAGCAGAACTTGATCAGGTCTAACACAAGGAATGTTTACGTTTCTGATAATGATGATCTCTTTATAAAAGAGAACAGTAGAATAAACCATATTGCTCGTGAAATTGAAAGAAGAAGACTTGCGCTAAATAAAAATTCGGGCTTTGAAAAGCAATATCACAATGTAGTGAAATTATATTTTGGAGGGATGAAGTCTCACTTTGAACAGATTAAACCAATTTTAAAGCCTGGAGCGAAGCTTGCCTACGTAGTGGGTGATCAAGCTTCTTTTCTACAGGTAATGATCAGGACTGGTGAAATATTGGCAGAAATTGCTAATGATCTGAATTATAATGTACTTTCCCTTGATTTATTTCGGACGCGACAATCTACTATCACAGGCGAACAATTAAGAGAAGAAATTCTTGTTTTAGAATGGACTGGAGAGCAAAAGATGAGAAAAAATAAAAAAAATCGATATGATCTGCTGATTGAAAAGGTTTTTTTTAATAATTATTCACCAGGATCAAAAGAAGTTTCTTTCGAAAGAGAAGAATTTATCAGCCTGGCAGAGCAATTAAATATCACACTACCTAAAAATCTTGGTGATATAATATATTCTTATCGATTTAGGAATAAACTTCCGGAAAAAATACTCAATGAGTTGAGTGAAGGCGAAGAATGGATTATTAGATTAGCAGGAAAAGGGAAATATGTATTTGTTAGAAGTCTATTCCAGCACATTTTGCCTAATCCAAGATTATCAAAAATTAAAATTCTTGATTCAACGCCTGAGATTATCAGAAGATATGCATTTAACGATGAACAGGCATTACTAGCCATCATAAGGTATAATCGTCTAATAGATACTTTTACATCCGTTACTTGTTATTCTCTTCAAAATCATTTACGAACGACTGTAACAAAAATTGGCCAGGTGGAAACCGATGAGATATATATCGGTGTAAATAAACAGAGAGAACAATTCGCTTTTACTGTGCAGGCGAAGGGAATGTCCGAACAATTGAGTATAGTTCAAATTGAGCAGGATTTTGAACTTTGTAAACAGAAGTTCCCCTCACTAACATGTCGTCCGGTTGCAGCACAGATGATGGATGAAAATTTGATTGCTTTATTTGAATTCGAGGATACTAAAGAAGGCCTTATGATAAAAGAAGAAAAACACTATAAGATAGTTCTCAACTCTGATTTGAGCGACGACGAGATAATTAGTTTAAGATCAACTCGCTGATAAGATCATTAATTTAATATTATCAAAATGAGTCAGGCATAAGTGAACCGGCGATAGTTTTTCCGAAGCGTATTAATCTTAAATATTATATCATCCGCCTTCCCGCGGCATCACGGTGCGGCATACCAAGTTCGGTAACTTCTTCCAATTCGATGTGATTGACGACCGGCCCCTCCACGCATAGCCGTATCCCCGAACCGTCCAGTACGCACTGTCCGCAGATACCGATTCCGCACTTCATGTAGCGTTCCATGCAGAATTCATAAGGCAGCTTTAAAACATCCAGAAGCTCTTTTATCTTAACGAACATGATTTCCGGTCCCGCCGCATAGATATATTCAATCTTTTCCTTTTCAATAATATCCCGCAGATTATCCGTCACCAGTCCTTTTGCTCCCTTTGAGCCATCATCGGTTGTGAAATAACATTGTGCTGTTTTTTCAAATTCATCCGCAAAAATCAGTTCGCTTGCATTGAGCGCGCCTAAAAGGCAGGCAAAACGGTAACCGTTCCGATGCAGTTGATGGGCTAAAATCCGCAGCGGCGCAATGCCTATCCCCCCGCCGATCAGGAGAGCGTTATTTTTAAAGCTAAATCCGTTGCCGAATGGTCCGCGAATGCCGAGCATATCACCGGTGCGGCACTTCATCAGGGCCTGACTAAAAGGACCGAAAGCCTTAACGGAAATTTCAATTAAATCATCCGTGGCGTCGGATATCGAGAATGGCTTTTCATCAATATCCGGAATCCACAAATTAATGAATTGTCCGGCGCGGACATCAAACACCTTCTCGAAATAATAGCTTTTGACTATCGGACTGTGTTCGATAATTTTTCTGATCGGATAACTAACAATAAAATCACTCATGTGCGCTGCCTCTGATTTCCTCCAACGACTTAAATCCGTATTCATTCATATACTTAATAAGTCCAATATTTATTTTATCAAAAACCCCGATGCCCTCATAATATATTCCGGTTCCCAGTCCGACGGTGGTCGCTCCGGCCAGGATTAACTGCAGGGCATCATCCCAGGTATTGACGCCGCCGGTGCCGATAATTGGAATCTTGACCTGCTTATAAACTTCGAAAACAGACTTCACGGCAACGGGTAAGATGGCCGGCCCCGAAACGCCGCCGGTTAAGTTGGACAGCACCGGTTTACGAACGTTGATATCAATAAGCATGCCCGGTCCCACGGTATTGATTGCCGTAATGGCGTCGGCGCCGTTATCCTCACATGCTCTGGCCAGTTTGCCGATTCCCGGACCGTGCGGTCCCAGTTTGATGCTCACCGGTACATTGCCGGCTTTCTTTTTCACCAGCCTGGTTACCTTGCCGGTATCGGGACAACTGTCGCCAAAGGGCGTGCCGAACTCCGAGTGAACGTTGGGACAGGATACATTAACCTCGATCAGATCGGGTTGCGCCTCTAAAGCTAATTCGGTTACCGCGCCAAATTCTTCGATGGTTCTGCCGAAGAGCGATGCAAAAACCGGAGCATCACAACCTGCCTTGTATAACTTTATTTCCTTTACCATTTCATCGACGCCGGGATTGGATAATCCCACAGCATTCAGAAGTCCGTGTTTGAATGGCACGATACTCGGTCCCTTATGCCCCTTACGCGTTTCCAGGTTAAACGATTTGGTAGTCACCGCGCCGGCCCCGAAGGCGACAACGCGCTGCATGGAGGCGGCGGTCAAACCAAGAATACCCGATGCCAGAACCAGCGGCGATTCCATCTTCAAGTTACAAAATCTAACCTCAATCGAATTCTGCATAGTCGTTAGCATCCTCAATCAAATAACGGCGTCAGTTCTTTGGTTTGAAAAATCCGCTCGCAGTAGCGGCATTTAACCTGCGTTGTTTTTTCATCCACCGCGCTGAAAAAAGTTCCGATATGTCCCTCATGATTGGTAATGCAATTGGGATTTTTACATTTCAGCAAATTTTTCATTTCCTTTGGCGGCTGGACAACCACGCGTGAATGCACATTATAATTTTTAATCGCTTTAACCGTTACCCCGGGCACAATCACCGAAATATGCTGAATAATTTCCGGCGCCAGATACTCAAGACTCAGCTTAATCAGGTCTTTTCTGCCCAGTTTCTTACTTTCATAATTAAGTCCCAGCGAAACAGGCACGTCCTTCATTTCCTCGTAACGTGAAATAATTTCCAGAATTTTTACGCCCTGTCCGGCCGGAATATGATCGATTACAATCCCCAGTTCAATTTTGGGGATCAGCATTACACTATCGGATTTTTTCATAACTCCACCCCCAGATGTTTGAGCAAAATAGCCTGACGCATAATCACGCCGTTTTTGGCCTGCGGAAAATATCCGGCAAATCCGCTCTTATCCACTGAATAATCAATTTCGTTGACGCGGGGCAGAGGATGCAATACACGCAGATTCTTACGGGCATTTTTCAGCATCCCCGCAGTCAGAACATAGCTATCCTTTACTTTCTCATACTCTACCAGATCGGGAAAACGCTCGCGTTGGATCCGGGTCATGTACAAGACATCACATTGATGAATGACATTCTCCAGATATTCGGTTTCCTCGAAATGAAATTTATCCGGCTGATCGGTTAACTTAAAATAATCCGGTAATTTCAGCGCTTCCGGGGCAACAAGAATAAAATCGGTTACGTCCAGTTTCATCAGAGCCCGGATTAAAGAGTGCACGGTGCGCGAATATTTCAGATCACCGACGAAGGCAATTTTGATCCCCTCGATTTTACCGAAATCTTTTTCGATCGTGTAAAGATCGAGCAGCGTCTGGGTGGGATGCTGATTGGAACCGTCGCCGGCGTTGATAACCGGCAGAAAGCTTTCCTGGGCGGCGATGCGCGACGTGCCTTCGCCGGGGTGACGGATCACCATGATATCGCAGTAGCTTTCCACAGTGTGAATGGTATCGGTAAACGATTCTCCCTTGGATACGGAAGTGGCGGTTTGCTCGGCAAATCCGATCACGCTGCCTCCGAGACGGTGCATGGCCGATTCGAAACTAAGCCGGGTGCGCGTACTCGGCTCAAAAAACATTGACGCCATAATTTTGCCGGGAAGCGCTTTCACCCGCCGTTCCAGCGGGGTTGCTTCGACCTGTGCGGTAAGCGACAAATAAGCTTTGATATCCTCACTGGAAAGGTCTTCCATTGAAATCAAATCTTTTCTCATACTTTCCTCATTATTTATTAATTAAGCCCATAATTGCAGCGATTGTATTTTCATATTTTTTCAAGCGCAGTGGCCACCTCATTGAGATAGCTGGTACGATCCGCTGCTTTCAGCAGCGATCTGCCTATAATCAGATAATGATTTTTCAGATAATTAAATTGCGCCGGATCGCCGCCCTGTTTGCCATATCCCGGTGAATAAAAAACACAACTGTTACTGAGATCAACCGTTTCATAAACTTTTTTTGTCGCTTCAGGCTTGGTCAGCGGTACAACGAAAGCACGCACGCCTTTCTCAAAGGCAATCCTGTAGATTTCCGTTACCGCTTCATCGCGGATAAATCCGCCTTCGGAAACCACGAACTTCGGATGCGTCATAATACCGCCGACAATAACCCGCAGTTGCTGTTCATTGATCGCCTCCACCCAGGCGCCGAGTGTTGCCGGTCCTGCCTGCGGAAACAGGATCACTTCATCGATCCCGGCGGATTTCATCGTTTGGGCAAATAATTTGCCGGTGTCGGGAATATCCGTCGCCGCTTTCTGGTGATCGTAAATCAGCGGTTTTTCCGAGATGGTGCGTATTTTACGGACAACCTCCGGCAGTCCGTGTGTGAGGCCAAGCGAAAATCCGATTTTATAACCGTAAACCAGCGGCAGGTTATCTATTTCTTCGATCATCGGTAATATCTGATTTAAATCGACGACATCCAGCGCCGGGATTATCTTACGTATTCTATCCTTCATATTTTTCCTCATAAAATTGTTTCAGCATGGCGGTATGCGGATCGTTCAGCGTATCCAGATATTCGGCGATCTCCGTCAGATTGACTATCGACGACAGCGGATAGTCGCCCAGACCGGCGTCGGCGCCCCTGGTTCTGCGATCAACGCAAACAGCGACGCCGGCGATTTTAATGTCAAAAACGGATTCAATCAATTGAATCGCTTCCACTTTTGTCCCCCCGGTGCTGAGCACATCATCAATGACCAGTACCCGGTCGCCCGGCTTTGGTTCCCTGCCGACGAACATGCCCTTTTCACCGTGACCTTTCTTTTCCTTGCGATTGTAGCAGGTATATACATCTTTGTTGTACAGTTCACGGCAGGCTATTGCCGTTGTGGCAATCATGGTTATACCCTTGTAGGGCGGACCGAATAAAATATCGATATCATTAAAATTTTCAGAGATGTGCCGGGCCAGCGCGCGGCCCAAAAACCGCAGGGCCTGTCCCGAACAAATATCACCGATATTTATAAAAAAAGGGGATTTCATCCCCGATTTCAAAGTAAAATTACCAAAGCGCAGCGCCCCTTCATCGATTAAAAAACGAATAAATTCATTCTTGGTGATGCGTTCCAACTTATACCCCTTTTCCTTTAATATCGCTGTTTAAAAACCGCCGGCCATCGTACTTGAGCCGGCCGTTGACGAAAGCGGCGCGGACGCGCCAGTTGAATTCAAATCCGGCATACAAGTTAATACCAACTTTGGTTTGAATGTCATTATCAGAAGAATTTGCATTTACTTTTTCTATACAGGTCAAGTCGGCAAAGTTGCCAACCCTTATTCCATCGCGGCCAACGATGCCATAAGCCCGCGCTGCCCCGCCGCACATCAACTCGTAAAGCCGTTTCCAGGAAATGATTTGTTTATCGATAAAATAAAGCATCTGCGGCATCAGCCATTCGATGGCAGCGATACCCGATGGCGGATTATCGGAGTGCTTCTCTGCCTCCGTGTGCGGCGCATGATCGGTGCCGATAAAATCAATCGTACCGTCGGCGATAGCCCTACACAGACTGTCACGGTCGGCCGCCGTACGGATCGGTGGATTCACCTTAAACAGATTACCTTTCCTATTATATTCATCCTGGGTGAAAAACAGGTAATGGGGGCAGGTTTCGCCCCAAATATCGTATCCGGCCGCTTTTACCCGCTTTAACCATTCGACTTCATCTTTTGTATTCATATGACAAATGATGATGCGCGGGCGTTCCTTTTCAGGCAGGGCCGTATACGCGGTTTCTATCTTTTGCAGAGCGCTGATTACCGCCTCACGGGGGCGGATTTCATGGTGCAGATACTTTTCTTTTGTGGGTTTTATAAATTCAGTTTCGTCTTCGGCATGAAAGGACAGGCGTTCGTATTTCCGGAATAATGATTCCAGCTCAGCCACATCAGTGATGGCCGGCAGGGCCGATGATTTGGCCATGTAAATTTTTGCAGCGATGGCTTCACCTGCGGCATTACCGTCATCTTCTTGGGATGCATGCAGCAGCACGCCCCAGTTGACCAGGCTTTTTTGTCCGAATAGTGCTTTCTTTTCCAGTATCCGTTCTTTTGTGGAACAGGGCGGCACATTATTCGGCATATCCAGTACCGTGGTTACCCCGCCCTTCAGCGCGGCCTTCGATCCGCTTTCGATGCCCTCTTTATATAGCTGACCGGGTTCGCGAAAATGCACATGGGTATCAATGACACCGGGCAGAACAAGCATTCCCCGGGCATCGAAATTTTCGGCGGATTCTTTTAGCGTCGATTGATTAGACAATTCGGCAATAATGCCGTTCTCAATAACGATGGTTCCTTCGGAAAATTGTCCCTCATTTGTCAGCCAGCGGGCATTTTTTATAAAAAGTGCGGACACCTGTTTTGCCTCCCCGGATTTCTGTCTGTTCCCCGCATGCCTGGCTTCAGCGCAGGGCAATGATTAATTTCCGTAAACGCCGGATCAAAATTCATGTAATTTACAACATATCGCAATTTACCGCCAATGTTTTTAAGGAATAAAAGTCATCATGTTTCAGCATAATTAGATTATTTATTTCGAAATCTGAACGCGTCGCAGGCGGAATCATCTTTATATTAATGAATATTTGTTTACTTGTGGATAGCACAGCATTATCATCGGATTCGGTATCTTGATCGATGCTTCAGTTGACATAGATAGATTTCAATGGATTTCAAAGGAAAATAAATTTCTGCCTAAAAATACATGCAGATCTATTTGGATTGCATTTTATAAAATTTTCGTTCCTGTTCCGCCAGAATATCCGGAAATGCACGATCAACTTTAAACGTATACAGAGGCAGATAATCCGCTTTTGTATTTTTTTCGGCGGTGATCATGTTCTCCAGGATTTTAAAAAAACGTTCCTGAAATTTTAGCTCATCCTGATATTGCTCAAGCATATCGGATAATGTGTTAATTTTAGATGCTTCCATGCCCGGGCAATCCGGGGCCGGTTCGACCAGCATATACGTAATTTGTTCGTTATCAAAATCCACAGTGCGTCCAACCGGAGACAGGGCGCAGATCAATGGCTTGTGTTCCGGATGGAGTGCACACAATCCTCTTAAATCCCCGTTATCCGTTAATTCGTTGATGAGAAAGGGACAGAAAGGCAGCGGTTTCTTTTTGAATTTAATTTGAGGAATCCAGGCCCGGCGGGTATTGCGTTTCAATATAACCTGTCTTTTTTCGAACAATGCATTCGTGGATTTATATCCTTGAAAACGGGCAATTTTATACAAATCGCAGAGATTCAGAAAAACCTGCATCTCGCCCCGGCAGCATTCACCGCACAGGGTACAATCGAAACGGAAATCATTTTCTATTACAGGAAATTTATTTTCAAACATAGTAACCGGAATTTATGTTACAATGTTTACCCGGCCAGGTATACCATTATTTTTCGCCCGGTAACGTTCATGGGCAATCAGACACTCAAACGATTTAAAAATACTTTAGATAACCGATTGAATCGCCTCAACAATCTGTTTATATCCGCTGCAGCGACAAAGATTACCGGCTATGGCTTCCCTGATCTCCGCCTCTGCCGGGTGCGGATTACGCTCCAGTAAGTTCAGCGCACTGAGTATCATGCCAGGCGTACAATAGCCGCAATGCACCGCATCATATTTCAGAAATGCTTCCTGCAGGGCATGCAATTTGCCGTTTTTATCCAATCCTTCGATGGTTTTCACATCAGCGCCGTCAGCCTGAAGGGCCAGCACCAGACAGGCATTGACCGCACGGCCGTTCATAATTACCGTGCAGGCGCCGCACTCACCAACCTCACACCCCCTCTTTGTTCCCGTCAGGTACAGCCGGTCGCGCAGAATATCGAGTAATGTTTCCTCAGCCGAAACGTTCAGCGTATACTTTTTACCGTTAATTTTAATACTTAATTCGTTCATAGTGTATTACATTATTTTTCAATCTGGTACACAAAATTCCCAAAAACAACCTAACCATTTCATTTTAGCGTTTATTACCTGAATTTGATGCCGGCGGCCAGGGCCAGGGTTCGTTTCACCAGTGCGGTCACAACCGGTTCTTTATAGGGCGTTGACCAGCGCCGTCCGCTCAGGCGGATCATTTGTCCTGCAGTCAGTTCGCCCGCTTTTTGAAAATGATTGATTTCGGCCGTTTTTCCGATCAGGTACTGTTCCGCTTCATCGGCATTTTGCCAGACCGGAAATACCGAGCCAGGTACGATGCGCACTGCACCGATAGTATTTTCATCCCCAATCGACAGCACCACGGCAACACTGATACGGGCGGTGGATACCGCATTTCTGCGCCCCAGTTTATAGAATGCCGATCGCTGCTTCCCGGTCAGTTTTTTAAAACGCAATTCACTGACCAGTTCATCTTCATTTAGTATTGTCCGGTAGGGGCTTTTAAAAAACCGGTTCAGCGGCACTATTTTTTCCTGGCCTGCCGAAATAATCCTGACTTCGGTTTCGAGGGCCAGCAGCGGCGGAACACTATCGGCGCAGGGAGAGGCATTGCAGATGTTGCCCCCTATGGTCGCCCGGTTACGGATTTGCCGGGAACCGATTTGCCGGCAGGCGTCGGATAAAAGGGGCGCGTATTTGTTGATCAGCGGATCATGAACTATCGCATCGTGGGTTACGCCGGCGCCGACTACAATTTCATCCGCATCCTCCGAGATAGTCCGTAAATGTTCAATGCCGGAAATATCGATAATATGATCGGGAAATGGCTGCTGCCTAACGCGCAGACCGACGATCAGATCGCTGCCGCCGGCGATCAGTTTTTTTTCGCCGGGCAATTGATTCAAACATTGTGCAGCGGCTTCAATAGATTCCGGTTTATGAAATTGTGTACTCATGACTGCTTACCCGCCGATCCGCGCGAGCCGGGGCGCACCAGTTTGTGGCCCAGCAATACTTCTTCCAGATTTGCCGGTAAATGATGAATTCTTTTTCCGGTGGCATTGAATATGGCATTGGCAATTGCCGGGGCAGCCATTTCCAGCGCCGGCTCGCCGATGGACTTGGCGCCAAAGGGGCCGAATGCATCCGGATTTTCAACAATCAGCGTTTTCATTTCGGGCATATCGGCGGCAGTGGGTATATAATATTCATCGAAATTAATGGTTTGTGCCCGTCCTTCGCGCTGGATAAAATGCTCCATGGTCCCGTAGCCGATGCCCATGGCCACACCGCCGAAAATTTGTCCCTCCACCATCCTGCGATTGATCGCCCTGCCGACATCGTGAGCCGATAAAAATGAAAGGACTCTGACCCGCCCGGTTTCCGTATCCACCTCAACTTCGGCGATGTTGGCGCCATAAACGTAAGTAAAATAGGCGTCGCCCTGTCCCGTCTCTTCATCCCAGGATGTTTTGGCGATATGTCTGACGCCGGTTTTGTACAGCGGCCGGCCCAGGGCGTAACATTTTTTAACCATTTCGCTAAATGAACACAACGTCCTTTTGCTGCCGGTTACACTTAGCCTGAGCACATTTTCATCTTTCAGAATGATTTCTTCCGCAGGCAGTTTAAATTGTTCGGCAGCGGTGAGGATTAACGTGTCCCTGATCTGCTCGGCGGCTGCCTTAGCCGCACCGCCGCCCATGATGGTACCGCGGGAAGCCACCGTCGGTCCGGAATCCGCCACCCGGTCCGAGTCCGGCGGCAGAAAACGGATTTTTTCCATGGAAACACCGAGCACCCCGGCAACAATCTGGGCCATAGCGGTGCGGGCGCCCTGTCCCATATCGATGATACCTGAGCTGAGCGTGATGCTGCCATCAGGCTGAACGTAGACGATCGCGCTGGCGCAGTCAACACCCTCTGCGCCAAGCGATACCCCGCGATAGGCGCAGGACATGCCGATGCCGCGCCTGATAACCGATTCCTGTTGATTCGATTGCCGGTATTGACGCCATTTCTTTTCAAACTGACTCTGACCGGCTGCTTTACTAATGACTTCTTTCAGGCTGACAACGTGAGTTAGTTTTTGTCCGGTAGCCGTGGTTGACTCATTTTCAAATCCATTCAACATCCGTATTTCGAGGGGCGATTTGCCGCATTTTTCGGCCA
>CAYXRA010000143.1:0-12115 GCA_964467525.1 uncultured Calditrichaceae bacterium | reverse complement strand
TGCCTGTGGCAGGTGGCTTGCGCCAGGGTGGGGATTTTAAACAGATGAAAAATAGAGTTATATTAGAATTTGAATACGCTCTTTGAAGACTATAACACCACTTCTAAATCGAGCACAGCATCTTTTTCCAGATCAAGCGTTACCGTTTTGGGTGAATCCAGCTCTATATCGTTGATCAGGTTTAACTCCACTTTAAAAGTCTTCGTATTGATGTCCTTTTCAATTAGTTTGCCCGATCCGTTTATGATACCGCCTTTACTGCGGTCGTAATAGCTTACAAGAACCGCTTCGTTAAGCTCAAGCGCGTCAAGAATTTCAAGCAGTTCTTCCTGATTCATTTCTTCGATAATGGTTTCATCGATATCTTCTTCGATATCCATGATGTCGCCGTCATCATAATTGAAATCGATTGTCCCGCCGCCGCCTTTCAGATAGACCAGTTTTTCGTCCAAATCTTGTTTAATACTGCGTTCGATATTGATGATCTTACCGGTAAAATAATCGTCCTTGATATCAACAATTTGTACCGATGCCGGGCGTTCTTCCGGCGTACCATCGTACTGCACGCGACGGATATTGACTTTTTTATTTTTACCGATTTTTTTTATTTTTTCACGTACTTCATCGGGGTGCATCGCCCCTGGTCTTAACACAACCGACTTTTTTTTCTTCTTAAAAAAATTGATGAAATGCCGTACAAGTCGATCTTCTCCGAATATCAAATCGGCTGAATCAGATTTATACAATTTCATCAAACCTCCTGAGTTAGTGGATCGGTCATTTCTTATACATTTCCTGACGCGAAGTTGTAACGATTTAATCTGCAATAATATTGCACATTTTTCATTACCGAGCCACAAATTAGTTATCATAAACGATAAAGGCAAGAAATTTAGTGTCTTAGACCGGAAAACTCAGAATTGCTCACGTATTTTTTGTGATTCGACGATTAACTGCATTGCATTATCCAGCGCCTGCCTGGATAAATCTTTTCCGCCCAGCAGGGCAGCGACCTCTTTTAGCCTTGCCTCTTCATTTAAAAAGTCTATATCGACAAAAGTGCGGTTTTCTTCAACAAATTTTGATACTTTATAATGAGTCTGGGCAAAGGAGGCAATCTGAGGCAGATGTGTGACACATAATATCTGATGGAACCGGGACAGTTCGGCCATTTTTTGTCCGACAACCTGAGCAATTTTTCCCGAGACTCCGGCGTCAATTTCATCGAATATGAGTGTGGGAACCTGATCGGCGCTGGCCAGTACCGATTTAAGGGCCAGCATTATACGCGATAGTTCACCGCCGGAAGCAATTTTATTGATCGGTTTGTACGGCTCTCCAGCATTGGAGGCAATCTCAAATTGAATGAAATCGAATCCCCGCGTTGTAACGCCGATGCTTTTTCCGTCCACGATAAATGGCGAAGTGTCACTCTCTTTAAAATGACGGCTTATCCGGAATACACTGTGAGGCATGCCAATTTGTTTGATTACCTCAGTAATCTTTTCCTGAAAATCAGTGCTTACTGTCTTACGTTTTTCCGAAAGGGCAAGGCCGTTTGTTCGAATTTCATCAATACGTGCTTTAATTTCTTTTTCTTTTTGTTTGATTAATTCATCAAAATGATCCAGATTATTCTGCAGGTTGGCAATTTCGCTGTGAAATTTGATGAGTTCGCTGATATTCTGTTTCTGATATTTTTTTAGCAGGAATTCCAGCTGGGCAATGCGCTGATTGATCTTTTCCAAACGCTCCGGGTTGAATTCGATTTCTGAAATATATTCTTCGGAGAAACGACCGATCTCCTCGATGGCCTCGCGGGCCGAAATAAGATTTTCCTGCATTTCCTTAAACTGAGGATCCAATTCTGCCAGCGATGCCAGGGCAGCTTCCGCCTGTGTCAACAGATGTGATGCATTTTGCTCACCGCTGTAAAGCAAAGCATTAACTGTACTGCCGCATTGATGCAGCTCTTCAACGTTGGACAAAAGCTGCATTTCCGCCTTCAACTGATCCAACTCTTCCGCATCCAGGTCGGCCTTGCTCAATTCTTCATTCTGATAACGGTACATATCATGTTGCTGATAGGCCTGTAACTGCTGCGATTTCAATTCATCCAGTTCTTTGATCGCCTTCCGGTAGCGGTCGAACAAGGCGCCAAACTGATCTATTTCTTCAGCCAGACCGCCGAAATTATCGAGATAGATAATATGATTTTCAGGATGCAGGAGCTGCTGATGCTGATACTGGCCGTGCAAATCAAACAGATATTTACTCAGTTGATTCAATTTGTTCAACGTTACCGGTGAGTCGTTCACGAATATCCGGGCACTGCCGGCGGATTTTATTTCTTTGCGGATCAGTATCGCATGTAAGTTATCGATTTCAAAATCCAGACGCTTGACAACATTTTTCAATTCTCCGGTTGGCTGTACATCGATCAGCGCTTCAATTATCGCCTTATCCGCGCCATCGCGAACCAATTCGATACTGCTGCGTTCACCGCATAACTGGCCTATGGCATTCACTAAAATTGATTTTCCGGCGCCGGTTTCTCCGGTGATAATATTCAGCCCTTCTCTGAATTCGATTGTAATTTCGTCGACAAGGGCAAAATTTTTTATATGCAGTGATTTGATCATTCGACTACTTTCTGATCACGGCTATTTTACCCGCCGTTGATTTACCATCATCGGAATAGGCCAGATACAAGTAAATACCGCTGGCAACCAGATTACCCAGGCTGTCATAACCATCCCAATGGGCGCGACTGCCGTCAACACGGTTATTATCCGTGTTTAATTCGCGGATCAGTACACCGTTCAGAGAATAAATTTTAACAGTAGAATTTTGCATTAGATTGGTTATTACGAACCGATTATCTTCATTTGGATTAAAGGGATTAGGTCCGCCGGAAACCTGAGTATAATCGTCCTGAATTTCCGCAAACGATCCCCTGTAAACCGATAATCCCTGTTCTGTAGCGATCAATGCTTCCGATTGGCGCGCATCGACAAATATGCTGTTCACTTCATTATCGACCAGGCCGCTGTTACCGGTTGTGAATCCAATCCAGCCTTCGGGATCCCAGGGACTGCGCGCACCCCTCAGGATACTCAGTCCGCCGGGCGTTGCAAACCATTTGTTGTTATAATCATCGACGACGATCTGATTAATACGATTTTCCAATGGTCCGCTGAGACCATTCTCATCGCCGACGTGACGATAAAGATTCACCCCGTCAAATGAATTCAGTCCGGCGGCCGTACCGATCCACATAACGCCGTCCCGGTCGCTGGCCAGGGAAAGAATCGAGTTGCTGTAAAGATTATCCCCGATTTTCAGGGTGTAAACCTGGTCGTCGCTTTTATTGGTAAGCGTATTGTTGTAATCAAGGATAAAAATACCATCGGAAATCGTACCCAGCCAAACCCGGCCGAAGTCATCAAATTCCATGCAGGTAATACCTTCTTCCTGAATCCGCAGATTATCACTGGTTGTGAAATAAAACCAATCTGCGGCATCGAGGCTGATAAATCCGTCTGCTTCATAGGGGACGGCTGCGAGAATTTTATTATTGGCCGCCCAGTAAATAACAATCCACAGGCGTCCGAAATCATCTTCTTTTAAAGCGGGAATCACTTCATAACTTGGCTCATTTTGCACGCCGCTGAAAAATCCGCTGTATACCGTGGCATCATCGAGAGGAATTGTTTCTTGTTCTTCGAATGATTTAACGATAAGAGAACCTTCGGCATCGAAGTTGTGGAAATACAGGGTGTCATTCTGCGCAGTTATGGACATCAGGCCGCCGCCCCAGCTTCCCAGCCAGATATTTTGAAAGCGGTCTTCATAAATCGTTGCCATGCTGCGCAGGTTGTTCCAGTTAGATCCGCTAAAGGAGTAGTTTTTCCATACTTCTCCATTGAATTTATAAAATCCGTATACCGATTGACCCTTTACCCGGCTGGCGCTGGCCCAGATATTGCCTTCGCTGTCTTTAATCACATACCGGAAAATATTTTTATTTGGTCCGTCCAGCAGCATTGGCTCCGGCCATTGGGATGAGAAAATACCGCCGCCGTCAAGTCCGCAAAGCAGATGATTGTTTTGATCGGAATATAGCGCGTTTATTTTAAAATCGAAGGCTTTCTGATAAATACGGCCTTTGTCCGGAATATAGGGGAAGTAGCTTTTATTGACAGCCACAAAAACGGTATCATTAACCAGCGCAAAATGATGTGCGGCAATATCGCCCCAGCGTGCTTCCTTCCGGAAGTTAAAATTTTTGTCAGCCGTAATGATACCGTTCCGGGTGGCAATCCACAACTGACTTTTCATTACTTTCAGATCATTGATTATTTCGTGGCCAAGGTCACTGACATTTTTGTGTCTTTTCCAGAGCGCCGGATCGTTAATAGCATAACGATTCAGGTCGGCAGGCGCCGAAAGGAGTCCCCGATCGGTCCCCAGCAAAATGCGGCCGCCGAATGTGGACAGTGTATAAATCTTGTTAATCAGAACCGGAAAATTTTTAAAATAATCATTAAATGCGTAACTTTTTCCGTTCCAGATGAACACCGCCAGACCCTTGCCCGCAGCCGCCCAAAGCGTATCGTTTCGGTAAAATAAATCAACGATTTCATTGCCTTCCAGGGGAAACAGCTGCGCCCATTCATTATCTTTGTAATTAAAAATTTCCAGCACGCCTTTAACGTTGCCCATCAAAACATTATCATGATCGTCCGCTGTGATGCATCGGGTGTTGATGGAAAACATACCATCGAGATTGTTATATTTTTCAATCGCCGCGGTCGATTTATCATAACTGTAAATACCGCCGGTACTGGCTATCCAGATTTTACTTTCATTGGAGGCCAGACCGGTTACCTCGTTTACGGTCGTTATGGTTTCCCAATCGCTCAGATTTTGGGCGATCGTTACGGTAATCAATGAGAGAAGCAGAAGTATTGCGCGCATTAGCTCACTCCAGGGGGATTAAAGTTTAGTCATAAGGTCTACCATCTCAATGGCAGCGAGCGCAGCATCCCAGCCGCGATTTCCGGCTTTGGTTCCGGCGCGCTCTATGGCCTGTTCAATTGTGTCAGAGGTTATAATGCCGAATATAATGGGATGCTCCAGCTCCATCGAAGCGTGGGCGATACCTTTGGCTACCTCGGCAGCTACATAATCGAAGTGTGGCGTTGCACCACGGATTACAGCGCCGAGACAAATAACCGCGTCGTAATTTCCTGATTTGGCCATTTTTTTTGCGATTAGCGGAATTTCAAATGATCCGGGCACCCAGGCAACGGTTATATCTTCGGTTTTGCCATGATGACGGCTGATGCAGTCAATAGCCCCGTCGATCAGTTTGTTGGATATGAATTCATTGAACCGCCCGGCAACGATGGCGAATTTCTTATCTTTGGCTGTCAGTTTTCCTTCAATTTTGTTAATCATTTTACCTCCGCTTTGAAAATCTGAATGGATACGAAGTTTTTACCTATATCTATTGTTAATTTTTCTCCGGACAATACAGCGCAAAAAGTAAAGAACAATTTCAACTTTGTCCCTGTCTTCACACAATCTCTTAGTAAATCCTGCCGGCACAGCGGCTTTTAAGTTAAGCTTATTTGTTATGTAAAAACAAGTGCCCCAATTTGTCCCTTTTTGTTTTCAGATATTTTTCGTTGATTTCATTGGGACAAATTTCAAGGGGAACCCGTTCGACAATTTCCAGATCATAGCCGCCCAGTCCAACGACTTTTTTGGGATTATTGGTCATCAATTTAATTTTGTTTATGCCCAGGTCTTTCAGAATCTGCGCGCCAATGCCATAATCCCTCAGGTCAGCCTTGAATCCCAGGGTTTCGTTGGCTTCGACCGTATCCTTGCCTTCCTCCTGAAGCGCGTAAGCCAGCAGTTTATTCATCAGTCCGATGCCCCGGCCTTCCTGACGCATGTAGAGGATTACGCCCTGACCTTCATCATTGACCTTGCGCATGGCGGCAGCCAACTGATCGCCGCAGTCACAGCGTTTAGAGGCGAATACATCACCTGTAAGGCACTCGGAATGGACACGGGTCAGCACCGGCCTGCCACTTGCAATCCGGCCTTTAACAAGCGCTACATGATGTTCAACCGGATTAAGTACATTTTCATAAAGATACAGTTTGAAATCACCATGTTCCGTGGGCATGTCGACGACGATGCGGCGGCGCACCAGTTTTTCCCGTTGACGCCGGTATTCGATCAGATCGGCAATGGTTATGATTTTAAGATTGTGTTTTTCAGTGAATTCCTTCAGCCGTGCGCCTCTGGCCATAGTTCCGTCGTCTGCCATAATTTCACAGAGCACGCCGGAAGATTTCAGTCCTGCCATGCGCGCCAGATCGACTGCGGCTTCGGTATGGCCGGCGCGTCGGAGTACGCCGCCGTCGCGGGCGATTAATGGAAATATATGCCCCGGACGGGCCAGATCTTCGGGTTTGGTTGACGGTCCGATAATCGTGCGAATGGTCTGGGCACGGTCGTAGGCCGAAATGCCGGTAGTGGTACCGTGTTTGGCATCGACACTTACCGTGAAAGGCGTGGCGTGCAGGGCTGTGTTTTGTTCGACCATAAAATCCAGATCCAGCGCCCGGGCCCGTTCGCGGGTTATCGAAACGCAGAGCATGCCCCGTGCTTCACGGGTAATGAAGTTCACGTCTTCCGGGCGCACCAGCTCGGCGGCCATGATTAAATCACCTTCATTTTCGCGGTCGGCATCGTCTACGACCACAATCATTTCGCCGTCACGAATTGCGGCGACAGCTTCTTCTATGGTATTAAATTGTATGGTATTATCTGACTTCATATATCAATATCCTAATTTTTTGAACCAGGCATCTGTAAAAACATCTTTATCTTCAGAATGTTTCAACAATCTTTCAATATAACGGGCAATCACGTCCGTCTCAACATTAATCATGTCATTAACTTTGCGCTGTTTCAAATTGGTATGCGTCCAGGTGTGGGGAATTACCGAAATGCCCGCTTTCATACCTTTCAGGCTGGCGATGGTTAAACTGATGCCATCCAGGGCAATCGAACCTTCATCGATTACATATTTAGTGATTTCACGCGGCAGATCCACTTCGAGATAATAATTTTCGCCGCGTTTGACGATTTGTGTAATCCGGGCCCGGCCGTTGACATGCCCCTGAAGCAAATGACCACCGAGCCGGTCCTGCAGGCGAATGGCCCGTTCCAGATTAACACCGGCGCCTTCGCCCATATCATTGAGCGTCGATTTCTGAAGCGTTTCGCCAACAGCATCAATCCAAAAGCCATCCGCCTCGAGCTGTGTCACGGTCAGGCAGACACCGTTGATGGCCACGGAATCGTCCGGTTTCAGATCGTCGATGATTTTAAGGGCACGGATTCCAAGCCGTTTGCCCCCGGCGATCGGTTGAATGCGCCGGAGTGTGCCTATTTCTTCTATGATTCCCGTAAACATTGCGTTAATTTAAAAATTTATACCATGCATTGCATGTTATTTTTTTAGGATCATTCCCGGTGTTGGGATTATGTCATCCAAATGCCGGTAAAGTTTATCTTTATATCAGTTACCCGATAATCAAATCAATTAAGCATTTGCCCGAAAATATATTTGCAAATATTGAAAATCCGGATTAAATCACCCGCTCGTTTTGATAGCGCATCAGAATATCCTGGTTCAGATTTTGAACTTCAACAAGCTTCAATTGATTATAAAAAACATTTTGCACGGCGTTTATTCCGCTGCCAAATATTGTGGGCGCTGTCAGCACGTTGATTTCATCAAAGAGATTTTGACCGATAAACTGACTGAAAATATTTTGTCCGCCTTCCACCAAAACGGAATTTATTTTTTCACGGCCGAGTATCTTTAAAATCTCCTTCAAACTGAGCCCGTTCGCACCCTGCTCAAGCTGAAATATCCTGACGCCTGCCGCTTTGAGTTGATTAATCTTTTCACTGCCGCTGTCCGTACCGGTGAAAACAATGGTGTTTTCTTTTTTTGAATCATTAAATAATTTGGCACTGATTGGACAGGACAGCGTACCGTCGATAATGATGCGTTTGGGAGGGCGGCCCCCGGCATAGCGCACGTTAAGCTGGGGATCGTCCACTTTAACCGTGTTGGCGCCGATCAGAACGGCATCATACACTGTCCGCATTTGATGTACGTATTTCAGCGCTTCATGACCGGTGATTGCCGTGCGGCTGTCCCTCGTCTGTGATATTTTCCCGTCCAGTGTCTGGGCAATTTTTAACGTGACATAAGGTATCCCGCTGCGGATGTATTTGAAATAAAATCGGTTTAACTGCCGTCCTTCTTCTTCGAGCACACCGCTGACGATTGCCATACCGGCCTTTTCGAACATCTGCATACTCTGACCGGAAACCTGGGGATTGGGATCGGGGGTACTGATCACCACCCGTTTTATTTTTTTTTGAATCACCAGCGGCGCGCAGGGTGGTGTCTGCTTTTTGGTATGACAGCAGGGTTCCAGGTTACAGTACAGCGTGGCCCCGGTGACATTGGTCGTGGCATTCAGAAAAGCATTAACTTCGGCATGTGCCGAACCGTAGGCCTGGTGCCAGCCCTCTCCAATGATCTGCCCGCCTTTTACGATAACGGCCCCAACCAGCGGATTGGGACTGGTTTTTCCCATTCCCCGGCGGGCCAGATCGAAACAGCGGCGCATATAGAATTCATCGGATTTTTCTGTCTTATCAGGTTGATTCATTTATTTAATTTCTTTTCAAGATGATTTTGCATTCAGTAGTATTTTGATGTCCTGAATTTTAATTCTTTTTTAAAATATATTTTTATTTTTATCTCCGTTATAGGCTGCCGGTTCTGTAACGATGTTACGATCCAGTTTAAATACAATGGACAGAAAATTACTCAGTAAGAATCCGGTCACACCCCATATAAGCTCATTATAGTAATGATAATAATGCACCATCCAGCTCTGGTTGTTTTTTACAAAAGGTTTGATCTCAAAGATTTCATCCTTCAAAAGTTCGACTAAAGGAGTTTCGATAATATAATCGATTTCCTGCTGATTGATATTAAACGGATAGGGGTATTCGAAAAAACCAATGAAAGGCGTCACCAGAAAATTGGTATTGGTCAAAAACAAATCGGTTTGACCGGCGATCTGAATATCTTCACGATGAATGCCCACTTCCTCTTCTGTTTCGCGCAGGGCCGTTTCAAGCATGTCTTTATCATCGGAATCGTGTCCGCCTCCGGGAAACGAAATCTGACCTTTGTGGTGCTCTACTAAATCCGTTCGTTTGGTGAACAGCAGGTGTGCCTGACTGTTTTTAAAAAAAATTGGTATCAGCACAGCAGCGGCGCGTGACGCGCCTTTTTTATAAATGTAACGGCGTGGTTTATGTCCTTTTAAAGTTATATTCAGGTGCTCTTTTAATTTTGATTCGGAAAAACAAAGTTCCCGTATTTTTTCCAAAGGCGCACCATCCCCGTATTTTATCCTGCCCATTCAATCGATCTCATTATTTCAATACCGTAATTATATAAAGCGCCGCCTGATTTCCGTTTACGGCGGTATCCGCTTAAAATAAATCAATGTGGCTGATAATGCAATTTGTTGTAAACGGATCGTTCCTGCCTGAGAGAGGTGTTGCAGAATGAGCAAATGTACAAAATTGAAAACATCGGTTCCCCCTTAAAAAGGGGTCTAGCCCCGTAAGGGGTGCCTATGGCAGGGGTTGTTTCTCATGTGTTTATCAAGAGTAAATTTATTTTTGTCTTAAATTTTAATTGACACTGATAAAAAACATGTTTTTTTAAATAAGCCAAGATAATACAACCCCTTAATCCCCTTTTCTAAGGGGAAATTAGAGTGTCTCTTCGTAAGACTGTCCCGAGGGGACCACTTTGTGGCAACAGCCTGCTGAGAGAGGTGTAGAATGTGAAATGAATCTTGAAAAGAATCCGGCGGCAAATGCCACCGGATGCCGGACTCTCGTTACAACTGTTCGTTTACGAAATCCCAGTTAATCAGATGTTCAATGAATGTGGTCAGATAATCGGGCCGCCGGTTCTGATAGTCGAGATAATAAGCGTGCTCCCATACATCGACGGTTAAAAGCGGTTTTAAACCATGAGCAATAGGCGTATCGGCATTGGCGGTTTTGATGACCTGCAGTTTTCCGCCCTTCAGTATCAGCCAGGCCCAGCCGCTGCCGAACTGGGTGGCGCCGGCCGTTTTAAAGGCTTCGACGAAACTCTGATACCCGCCAAAATCGTTGTCGATTTTTTCAGCAATGGCACCATTCGGTTTTCCGCCGCCGCCCGGTTTGATCGACTGCCAGTAAAATGCATGATTCCAGGCCTGAGCACAGTTATTGAATATGCCTGTTTTTCCGGCATTTCCGGCGGTCTCTCTGATAATTTCTTCCAGAGCCATGTTTTCGAATTCGCTGCCTTCAATCAGATCGTTGGCTTTGTTTACATAGGTGTTGTGATGTTTGCCGTGATGAAATTCAAGCGTCTTTTGTGAAATATGCGGCTCGAGAGCATCTTTGGCGAAAGGGAGTTGCGGTAAGTTAATTGACATCGGTTACCTCCTTTAAAATTTTAATTCTTTTTAAAAATACGCATACGGATTTTGCGAAAAAAAAGTGTTTGTCCAAATATAACTAAAAATTGCCAAGATAAAACAAAATAAAAAATATTGTAATTTTATCTTGATTATTCCGTTTCATTAATTACTTTTTACTTATGAAGCGGTGGATGCACCGTAAAATTTAAACGGAGTAAAATTATCGTATTTTTTCTCCGTGCTTGACTCAGAAGCCAATCAGGAACTTAATGGTTGTTTTCTCGCTTTATTTGGCAGAAATTTGAGTTAAAACACCCCCTCCCTCTAACCCTCCACACGCGTGGGGAGGGGTAGGGGTGGGGAGTATTCATAGAAAATTATTTCGGTTTATCAGGTCAGGAAATAAAAGGAGGATGTTATGCAATATGCATTTTTAGGCCGCAGCGGATTGAAGGTGAGCCGTTTGTGCCTCGGGACGATGAATTTCGGACCCCATACATCGGAAGCAGATAGTTTTAAAATTATGGATCGCGCTCTGGAACTTGGGATCAATTTTTTTGACACGGCCAATGTTTACGGCTGGAAAACAGGCGAGGGCATAACAGAAAAAATTATAGGTAAATGGCTGGCCCGGGGCGGCAGACGCGACCGGATTGTACTGGCCACCAAACTGTTCGGTAAAATGGGCGAAGGCGTCAATGACCGCGGACTTTCGGCCTACCACATCCGGAAAGCCTGTGAAGACAGTCTGATCCGGCTGAAGACCGATCACATCGATTTGTACCAGATGCACCACGTCGATCGTAACACGTCCTGGGAAGAAATCTGGCAGGCGATGGAGCAACTGGTTCGCGAGGGTAAGATAATATATTCGGGCAGTAGTAATTTTTCAGCAGTTGATATCGTTAAGGCTCAGTACGAAGCGGCTAACCGCAATTATTTAGGGTTGGTTTCCGAACAAAGTCTGTATAATTTAAATGCCAGGATGATCGAGCTGGAACTGATCCCGGCCTGTGAAGAATTCGGTCTGGGGCTGATTCCCTGGAGTCCCCTGGCAAGCGGATTACTGGGCGGTGTGCTGTCAAAAGCCGACAGTGTGCGCAGAAAGGAAAAAGGCACGCAGAATCAAGTGGAAAAACATCGCGAGCAGATTGAAGCCTGGGAAAAGTTTTGCAGGGAATTGGGTGAGCAGCCTGCCGAAGTCGCGCTGAGCTGGCTGCTGCACAATCCGGTGGTGACTGCGCCCATTATCGGGCCGCGCACCATGGATCAACTGGAAGAAAGTCTAAAATCCCTGCAAATTAAGCTCGATGCGTCATCATTAAAAAAACTGGATGAAATCTGGCCGGGACCCGGCGGCCGTGCTCCCGAGGCCTACGCTTGGTAAGTCTCTCAAAAAGACTGATTGATTAATTGTCTGATAAATTTAAAAAAACAAAAAATAGTTATTGGAAGTTATTCATGGAAACTGAAATCAGGGATGCGGGGGATATACCCGAAGCGGTCCT
>CAYXRA010000142.1:0-12187 GCA_964467525.1 uncultured Calditrichaceae bacterium | reverse complement strand
ATGTTTCATTTGTTTAAAATCCCCACCCCTTTTCCTTTCCCCATCCCGCCTTGGCGGGAGGGAGGGGGATTTGGCAAAGTCAGAGATACACGCTCAGATTTCGCAAGTAAGAACCTATGGTAACTTGAATCAGATCGAAATCGTTCCGCTGAGATACTTGACTGCCCGACCTTTAATTTTAACTCTTTTTCCCTGAACTTCACAAAAAATTTCGCCGCCGCGCCGGGAAATCTGGCGGGCTTGTAGTTCATTTTTTCCCAGGCGTCCGGCCCAGAACGGAGCCAGCGTGCTATGCGCCGAGCCGGTTACAGGATCTTCATCAATGCCTATGTTGGGCGCAAAGAAACGTGAAACAAAATCAACCCTTTCACCCGGGGCGCTTACAATAATACCGCGGTTATCCAGAGACTTCAGTTTGTGAAAATCAGGGGTGATGTCGCGAATTAATTGCTCTGAATCATATATAAGCAGGTAATCATCCGTTCTGTAGCATTCCCCGGGTTCCTGGCCCAGTCCTTCGATCAATCCGGAAGGCGGTTCAAAGGGTTCCGCCTTAAATGCCGGGAAATCCATTACGATCAGGTCGCCATCGCGGCTGACCGCAAGCGGGCCGCTCTTGCTGTTAAAATGAATGACCGGTTGATTATAACCAAGTTCGTTAAATAAAACATAGGAGGAGGCCAGCGTGGCGTGGCCGCACAAATCCACCTCGGTTACCGGCGTAAACCAGCGTAATTCAAAATGATCGTCTTTATGTACGAAGAAAGCTGTTTCAGAGAGATTATTTTCGGCGGCTATCGCCTGTAACAGCGAATCGTCTAGCCAGTTTTCAAGCGGGCAAACTGCGGCGGGATTACCGCCGAAACGCTTTGAAGTAAATGCGTCGATTTGAAATAAGTTGATTTTCATCATTCTTAAACCCTCCGGTGTGAATTATACTTAATACCGTTCAAATGTCTGTCCCGATTCATTTTTGTGCTGAATAAATCATAGTAGAAAACTGTACATTTTAATTACGTTGTTTGTTAAATATAAACTTCAGACGCTTATGATCAAAAAGTAAAATGGCTATTAATTAAAAGAATGCTGAGCCGAATTAGCTATTCCAGGGGATCAGCTTCGGGCAATAGTTACATCGACACCGATACCGACTCCGGTGAGAACGGTGGTGCTACTTTCGGTAAAGCAATAATTATTTGATTTGAAAGTCAGAGACAAGCGTTATATTTCGAAATGAAAAATTTAATAATCGATGAACTTTCTGATCACCAGGCAGGCATTGCCGCCGCCGAAACCAAAATTGTTGGAGGCGGCGATTTCCAGCTCAGGCATGGCAACAGCTTTATTATTCACCAGATTGACGGGACAGGTTTCATCGGCATTTTCAAAGTTGATGGTTGGCGGGATAATACCCTTGAACACACTCATAATGGTGGATATAAATTCTACGGAACCGGCGGCAGATAATAAATGTCCGATCATCGATTTTATCGAAGTTACCTTAAGGCCGTTAAAACGATTGCCAAATACTTTTCTGATAGCCTTGCATTCGGTTTGGTCATTCAGTACGGTGGATGTGCCGTGGGCATTGATATGCTGTACGTCGCTGGCCTCGATTTTGGAATCGGCAAAGGCCTGCTGCATCACGCGCACCATCCCGTCGCCTTCGGGATGCGGGGCGGTATAATGGAACGCATCAGCCGTATTGCCATATCCGATCAGCTCGCCATAAATCCGCGCGCCGCGTTTGCGGGCGTGTTCCAGTGTTTCCAAAATAACCAGTCCCGCGCCTTCGCCCATCACAAAACCGTCGCGGTCTTTATCGAAGGGCCGGCTGGCTTTTTCCACGGCATCGTTTCGGGTGGACATGGAGCGGGTGGCGCAAAAACCGGCATAAACCAGCGGATAAATGGCTGCTTCGGCGCTGCCGGCCAGCATAAGGTCGGCGTCGCCGCGCTGCAGCATGCGGAAAGCTTCACCAATGGCATTGCCTCCTGTGGAACAGGCTACGGACGGAGCGGCCATCGGCCCTTTAAATCCCAGATGAATGGAAACGATACTGGCGGACATGTTAATCAGAACTTTGGAAATGAAAAAGGGACTGATTGCTTTCGGACCGCGGTCCAGCAGTGCCAAAAAACCGTCATTTATCGTTGATGCGCCGCCGATGCCGGATCCGATGATAACGCCGGCGCGGTTCCGGTCAAACTTGTAGCCGTTCAGACCGGCATCATCGTAAGCCATTATTGCGGACGATAAACTAAAATGATTGCACCGGTCAAGCCGGGGGATGGATTTTTTTTCGATAAAATCGGCAGGTTCAAAATCATTTACTTCGGCGGCCATATGCGAACGGTAGCCATCCAAATCGAAGCGGCTGATTTTTGATACACCATTTTTCCCCTCAAGCAGCGCCTTCCAGAAGGCTTCCAGGCCTACGCCAATCGGGCTTATGACGCCCAGCCCGGTTACGACAACACGATTTTCAGCCATACGCAAAATCCACAAATTGAACTTGACATACAAAATGTTAAGGATCTGTATTATCTGATAATAATTTAATCAGAATACCACCTACAACGGAAGATAATTATGACATAAAACGTGAGAAGTGACACCAAGCACGAACTTTGCCGGATTTTTTCGAAAAAGCAGATAAATTATAATAATTTTCATGCCCTACGGATCGCAAGCTCACCCACTAAACAATTGACGATTAGGCGAATCCTGCGATCGGCTTCATTGAAATTGGTACTATCGATGTTAATTGTTGTGACGAAGGCTTCCTTTTTCTCGTTAAAAAAATCGGTCTCGATTACAAAAGCCGAGCTTGACAGGGCAATACCGACATCTTCCGGAACAAACACTTTAATCCCGCAGACGAAGGCCTTAATATGTATGGTTGTTTCACCGGCCGGAATATCGGCTTCACTCAAATCGATGTCAATATCGCCGATACCGAGGCGCAGCTCTTCATCGGTTAGCTTCCAGGCGCCGTCGCGCCGGATATCACCTAATATTTTCTGATCGCCGATCACAAGGGTTTCTTCGACTTTCGGGCGTAATAAAAGCCAGAGACCGATGGCAATTAGAATGATCGGTATCAGATATGGCCAGATATTGACATGAAAAAAATTGCCGATCAGCCAGAAAAATCCAAGGGTGAGAAAAAATAAACCCAACGCAGCCTGACCTTTATTAATCATAAGAAATGTTCTCCTGTGTTTTTTGTAATCTGTTAAACCTTTATTTATATACCCAGGCTTACGCCCAGATATTTTGCACTTTCAATCCAGGGGTGGTCGAGCGGTACGGTTTTACGCTTACCGGCTACTGCTTCCAGCGGGACGGGCTTGGCCTTTTCACCGCGCGCGGCAACCATCACGCCAAAGGTACCTTTATCGATCAGAGAGGCACAGGCCGTACCCAACCGGGTGGCGAGAATGCGGTCGCCTGCGGAAGGGGCGCCGCCCCGTTGAAGATGACCGAGGATGGTTAAACGCGATTCCAACCCGGTTAGCTTTTCCAGTTGTTTGGCCAGATTTAGGGTGCGACCGCCGCTCTGTGTTAATACCGCGGTAAAATCAGAAGAAGCGTCTTTTTTCTTATCTTTGCCCGGTTTGTCCGCATCACTTTTTGAGATAGCGCCTTCAGCCACGGCAACAATACTGAAGCGCTTGCCGCTGCGACTGCGCTGCATAATGGATTCGGCGATTTTTTCGACATCGTAAGGAATTTCCGGGATCAGGATAACATCGGCGCCTCCGCTTAATCCGGCGCCCAGGGCCAGCCAGCCCACGCGATGTCCCATAATTTCAACGACGATAATACGGTGATGACTATGGGCGGTGCTGTGCAGTCGATCTATCGCTTCGGTTGCAATACCAAGCGCCGTATCGAATCCGAAAGTCACATCGGTCATGGCCACATCGTTATCAATTGTTTTTGGCAGGGTTACGATATTGAGTCCTTTTTGCATCAGGCGCAGAGCATTTTTCTGGGTACCGCCGCCGCCCAGGCAAACCAGCGCCTCAAGATGGTTGTCGTGATAATTTTTGACAATCATATCCGTCATGTCCAAAACTTTATCGCCGACCGGCATACGGTGCGGTTTATCACGACTGGTTCCGAGAATGGTGCCGCCCACAGTTAAAATACCGGAAAGGGCATCCTTGCCCAGCCGCACGGTCCGGTTCTCCATCAAACCGCGGAATCCGTCGCGAAAACCGATAACCTGCATATTAAAATGGTTCATAGCTGCTTTACCAATACCCCGCAAGGCTGCGTTTAAGCCCGGCGTATCCCCGCCGGCCGTTAATACACCGATCAATTTTGACATTAAAATTCCTCCGCGATGTTGATCTTTTCCGGATGTTCTATAAAATCAAGTTAGTAAATAAACTACAAAAAAAAATTTTTATTTTAAAAAATTAATTTCAGGCCGTATAAAAATTTAAAGATTCGAGGGATAATGACATTGTAAGTTTGTTTAGATTTAGATTAGTAAAATAGAACGCCTGACAGGTTGAAATTGCCGAAAAGCAATAATTGCGCGAATTTAATGATTATAAATCATAGAAAAATAACCCAGGCTAAGCCTTAGTCCGTTTCAAAAATTTATAACCAATGTTAAAATTGCAATCAATTATAGACCGGATGTCGTTGATCCATTTTTAGCGGCTGCCGGCGCGCTTCGGATATGGCTTCCTTCAACTGCAGAACTTCCCGGGAAAGCGCGTGCAGCTTAATGAGCACATCACTGTCGAAATCCTCCTCACGGGCGTTCTGCAAAATAAGGATGCGCAACTGCTGTTTTAAATCGCCGATGCGACGCTCAAACATCTTTACATTCATTTTATTTCTCCCTCAGCAATAATAGTGCTTACTATTATTAATTCGATATTTATCAATCGTTCTTTATATTTTGTGTGATTAGTGTAAGAATTTGGTAAATAATCAGTCAATTTAAGAAATAATATGATAGCCGGCGTTTGAAAGTGAAATGTGAAACCTGGCAGGTGAGAAGGATATTGGAATAAACTCTATTAAATTTACGCACCATGCGGATGAACAGTGTATATCCTATACTTCCTTAATTATGATCTTTTAATCAAAACAGTAAGATTTCTAATTTCATGGTTATTGGCCTGCGCTGCCACCATTTGACTTTTCACTTTTGACGTCTGATCTGAAAAAAACTTAACATTTTTTTATATATACCCTTGTAATTTTGACAATATTGCTTTTAATTTATTCAATGTTAAAGTTTAATACGGGGAGCGATTGTCCGTTGTATTTCAAATACAAACTGAATGGTTTATTGCTTTTTTTAATGATATTTAATCTGAATGCACAATGGCAGCCTCAGCAGGTAGGAAGCGATAACCTGAAGGACATATATTTTATCGATTCTGCGCGCGGCTGGATTTGCGGTCAGGACGGTCTGATCATGCGCACAACCGATGGCGGATACCACTGGCAAAATCAGCAGATTGCCCCGCAGACGCTGAATGCCCTCTACTTTATCGATGATATGGCAGGTTGGGCCGTGGGTGATTCCGGATATATTTTTAAAACCACGGACGGGGGATTAACATGGTCGATGCGTGATGTAGAAATTACCCTCGCTTTAAATTCCATTTACATGATCGATTCACTGACCGGCTGGATTGTTGGTGATTCGGGAACGCTGCTCAGGAAAACAGGCGACTTTGCAAACTGGCACCAATCTGCGCTGGCCGCCGAAGAGAATCTGAACGCTGTTTTTTTCATCGATGCGCAAAATGGACTGATATGCGGCGATGGCGGTTTGATATTAAAAACTTATGACGGCGGGGAAAACTGGACGGCACATGATTACCGCGCACCGGCAAAACTTAACGCCATCTGTTTCACGGATACCCTGCATGGCTATATCGCGGGTACAGACGGAATAATTCTCAAAACCGGTGACGGCGGGCAGTCCTGGCAGGAACAACCAACGGATTTAGACGGCAACCTTTTCGATATCAATTTTCCTGACAGCTTAACCGGTTATGCTGTTGGTGACATGGTTCTGAAAACAAAAAACGGCGGCAGCAGCTGGCATGTCCAGTCATCTCCGGCCAGACCGCAAAGGGCAATTACAATGATAAATACACACACAGGCTGGACAGCCGGCGATGGCGGCAGTACGCTTAAAACCACCAGCGGCGGATCGGCGTTTATCGTAATTCCCCAATTAAAAAGTCCGAAAAACTATGCAAAAGGATTATCACTGACACCGGCATTAATTTGGGAAGACAACATCAACAGCGACCGTTTTCATCTGCAGGTTGCCAAAGACAGCGATTTCAATCACTTCATTTTTAACGATTCTTCAATGATTGCGGCAGCGTATTATCCGGATACACTCCAGGCGCATTCCACATATTTCTGGAGGGTACGCTCGGAAAACAGCTTCGGGCGCAGCAACTGGTCATCGGTTTGGCGGTTCACCACACGATATGACGCTCCGCTGCAACAAATACCTGCGCATAACCGCGTAACCGCCGAGGTCGATCCCGTATTTTCCTGGACAGCCATTCCCGGTGCAGATAAATACTGGCTGCAGGTAGCCACCAGCGAAAATTTTGATCATCTGTCATTCAATGATGTTGGCATCACGGATACCATCACCCGGGTTGAAGGCTTAAGTTATCACAGTCGCTATTACTGGCGCGTGCGCGCATTATTCGATTCGGAAATGAGCGCCTGGTCCTCAACGGGAAAATTTACCACTGCCGATGTCGCTTCAGGCTGGGCGCGGCTCACACCGCCGGGATCAACAGAGCTTACGGATGTATTTTTGATTAATGAAGACACGGCCTTTTGCAGCGGTTACAACGGCACAATCCTGAAAACAGTCGATGGCGGCGTTAGTTGGGAAAAACAAACGAGCGGCACCGGCTATCATCTGAAGTCGCTGTACTTTATTTCACCGGATACGGGCTGGGCAGCCGGATGGGCGGGTACCATGCTTCAAACAACCAATGGCGGAAATAACTGGCTGTCGCTCAACAGCGGCGTGAATAGTCACCTGGAAGACATTGTTTTTTTAGATACCGAAACCGGCTGGGCCGTCGGCAACGATGGCAGTATTTTATCAACCGATGACGGCGGTCAAAGCTGGAATCACCTGCAGGGCGGCGCCAATGACAGCTATGGCAGCCTTTTTTTCATTAATAAGCAGGAGGGTTGGATTGTGGGCGGAAACTGGACGGGCACCAAATACCAGTCGCTCATGCTGAAGACGACCGATGGCGGCAAGAACTGGACCGCACGCACCGGTGATGCAGGCGCCTATCTTTCCGCCGTATATTTTACAGATAACCAATACGGCTGGTGCGTGGGCGCCGGCGGGATTATCCTGCACACCGGCGATGGCGGAATCAACTGGCAGGCGCAACAGGGCGCCGGCGGATTTAATTTACGGACGCTGTTTTTCAGTGATCGGAATACGGGCTGGGCCGCCGGTATCAATGGATTTGTGATTCATACCAGGGACGGGGGGCAAACCTGGATACGCCAGGAAAGTATGACCAATCGGAATCTGAACGGCATCCATTTTTTTGATGGGAATCGCGGCTATGCAGTAGGCGCCTACGGTACCATTCTAAAGACCAACCACAGCGGATTAAACCTGATCCCCGAATTAGTTGCGCCGGCGGATCGGGCAATTGCCCTGCCGCTGCCGGTAAGCCTGCAATGGGAAAGCGACGAAACCGTTGATAACTTTCGTTTGCAGATTGCCGAAAACACATATTTCAGCGCTCCCGTATACGATGATTCCAACCTTACGGCACAATCGGCGTCCATTAATCAACTGACTGAAAACAAAAAATATTTTTGGCGGGTGAAATCATACAGGCATGGAACGGCCGGCGGCTGGTCAAAAATTCGCCGTTTTGAAACCGCAGGCATCTGGACGGCGCAAAACAGCACGGTGACTCAAAATTTAAACAGCGTATTTTTTACGGATCGGGAAAACGGCTGGGCTGCCGGCGACAGCGGAATCCTGATCAGGACAACGGACGGCGGTGCTGCCTGGCAGAAACAGCCTGATGTCACTGAAACGGATCTTTCCGCCATATTTTTCACGGATCCGCAGTACGGCTGGATTAGCGGGAGTGAGGGCAATGTCATGGCCACAACCAACGGCGGTCAGGATTGGGAAAAACTGCAAACAGAAGTAAGCATTGATTTAAAGTCGATTTTTTTCATCGATCGGCGCAACGGTTGGATCGCCGGCGGAGGATATAACGATAATGCCGGAAGCGATCAGGCGGTCATTTTAAAAACCACCGATGGCGGCGGACACTGGGAACTCCATATAATCGAAGATCCGGCTGTGTTGAACAGCATCTGGTTTATCGACAGCCAAACGGGCTGGGCGGTTGGTGAAGCCGGGCGGATGAAAGTTTTAAAAACAACCAACGGCGGTGAAACCTGGCTGTCACAAAACGGCGCCTTCAATACCGGCTTGACCGACATTCATTTTATTAATGGTCAAACCGGTTGGACCGCAGGCAGGAACGGAACGATCTTCCATACAACCGATGGCGGAGAAAACTGGCAGGAACTCCCGGATAACGGACCCGATTCGCTGAACAGCCTGTTTTTCAGCAATCAGAATAAGGGATACGCCGCTGGTAAGGGAATATATGTTACAACGAATAGCGGTCAAAACTGGACAAGGCATTTTGCTGACAGCGATCACCGCTTTAACGATATGTTTTTTTACGATTCCTTAACCGGCTGGATTGTCGGCGATGCGGGTACAATTTTGAAAACCGTCAGTGGCGGTCAGATTGTCGGGATTGATGATTTCGGAACTTCGGCATTGGCGGCAAAATTCCGTCTGGCGCAGAATTATCCCAACCCGTTTAATCCGCGAACAACCATTACATTTACACTGCCGGAATCACGGGTTGTACGTTTAAGTATATTTGATATTTTGGGTCGTGAGGTGGTCAGACTTGTGGATAAGAGAATGCCTGCCGGTCAGCATGAAGTTATATTTAACAGGCGGGCACTGGCAAGCGGTATTTATTTTTATCAACTGCGCACCAGGGACTTCATCGATACGAAAAAATTAATCATTCTGAAATAAAAAAAAGCTGCCGGCGATTGCTACCGGCAGCTCAATCAGAAATCATTCATCCGCTGTTAATTCGCGCTTTCCCTCTCCAGCAACTTATAAAAATCGCTTTTGGTTGAAAGTATTAACCAGTCATTTTCGGAAAATGTGGTTTTGTAGGTTTCCAGCGTTTTGAGAAACTTGTAGAATTCACGGGAATCACGGCTTCTGTTATAGGCGCGGGCGAAAATTGTCGTGGCTTCGGCGTCTGCTCTACCGATAATTTCCTGTGCTGTCTGGTAAGCTTCCGACTGGATGCGTTTCAGCTCGCGTTCTTTATCACCCAATATTTTGGAAGCTGCACCCTGCCCTTCGGAACGGTATTTATCAGCGATCCGTTTCCGTTCGGTGATCATCCGCTCGTAAATTTTTTGCTGAACCTCTTTAACGTAATTAATACGTTTGAATCTCAGATCAAGCAGTTCCACACCAAGCTCCCTGATCCTTACGGAAGCGTTGTTGAAAATTTCACGGGTAATTTTTTCCCGTCCGACATTAATTTTAGTAAAAACATCCGCTTTATCGCTTTCGTCATCGAGCGTATCCAGCACCGCCTCCGGCTGCCGGTTTGTATTTCGCACGATTTCCACCAGATCATGATTGGCGACTGCGTTCCTGGTTTCACCGTCGAGGATATCGTCGAGACGGGCCTGGGCGTCGCGCTCATCACGCAAACGCTGGAAGAACAGCAGCGGATCGGAAATCTGCCAGCGGGCATAAGTATCGACCCAGATAAAACGTTTGTCTTTGGTCGGTACCTGATTGGCGTCGCCGTCCCATTCCAAAAAACGTTTCTCAAAAAAATGAGCGTCCTGAATGAGGGGTAATTTAAAATGAATTCCGGGTTCGGCGATCGGGTCACCGATCGGTTTACCGAACTGGGTAATTATGACTTGTTTCGTTTCGTCAACAATGTATGCCGATGAAATCAGGCCAATGAGTACGATTAAGGCAGCTACACCGATGATTATTTTATTTCTACTCATTTTTCGATCCTCCTATTTTATCGTACTGGAACAGGGGCAGGATACCGGTTGCCTTATCATCGGTAATTAATTTTTTACCCACCTTGGACAGCACTTCGTTAAGCGTTTCCAGATATAAGCGCTGCCGGGTGACTTCCTTGGCCTTAAGGTACTCCCTGTAAACGGAAGTAAAGCGGTCGGCGTCGCCCTCGGCCTGATTAACACGTTCCAATGCATATCCTCTGGCTTCTTCAATAATTTTTAGTGCATCACCCTTGGCTTTGGGGATAATGCGGTTATATTCCGATCGGGCCTGATTGATCAGCTTTTCCTTTTCCTGCTGTGCCTCGTTAACTTCGTTGAACGACGCTTTTACTTCATCCGGCGGATTGACGTCCTGCAGGACAACCTGTTCAACCTTGATGCCGGTTTCGTAATTATCGCACAGATTCTGAACTTTAAGCTCAACGGCGGATGCAACTTCCTGCCGGCCGACGGTAAGCACTTCGTTAACGGTGCGATCGCCGACGATTTCGCGCATCACCGCTTCGTTAATATCGTGAAACGTTTTTTCGGCATTACGTACTTTAAACAGAAATTTGTACGCATCGTTAATCCGGTATTGCACGATCCATTCCACTTCCGCGGCATTAAGATCACCGGTAAGCATTAACGATTCCTGCTGAAAGCGATCGCTCGCATACTGCGTGCGCACGCCGGCCCGGGCCGTACGAAAACCGAACTCCTGCTTAAGCTGCCGTTCGACGGGAACTTTATAAACCTTCTCGATGCCGAAAGGAAACTTGAAATTTAATCCGGGATCAACGGTACGCTGAAAACTACCAAAACGCAAAACGACGCCCACTTCTTCGGGGTCCACGGTGAACCAGCTTGAAAAGAAGAAAATAAGCAGCACAATGCCAATCACCGCCAGCCTGATGGTCTTCTTTGGGATGTTTGGCGGCCGCAGATTGCTCAAATCAAACTGTTGGTTTTCTCTGTTCATAAATTGCCTCCTGTTAATATTGACTTCCGTTAAACTTACTGAGTATACAAAATCATTATTGTTTTATTCAAGTAAATTAAATGACATGGATAGAATATACGGCTGCTGAGCTGGTAAGCAAGTGAAAAAGGCCTAAAATATGAAAAGTTCGGCTGCATTATGGTAAATCTTTATGAAACATTGCCTAATATATCAATAGAATCGGTGCATCCGTGAATTCTTTTAAAAAAACAAACTCCGGGTTTTTTCAATCCGCAGCATGACTTTGGTAATCCGATTGAAATGGTCACTGCAACACAACTATTTTTCCTGATTGAGTACTTCCAATATTTGTGCAGCATGATTATCCGAATCGACTTCTTCAAAGACATGCATAATTTTCCCATCTTTACCGATTAAATAGGTAATACGCTTAGGTCCGATAAAACCCAGCAATCCGCGCGTCGCGCCGTATTTTTCAGCGACTTCTTTTCCGGTATCGGAAAGCAGCGTAAATGGTAAGTTATATTTTTCCTTAAAATTCTGATGCGATTCTTTCTCATCAAAGCTTACGCCGAGAATGGCCACATCATTTTCGCGCAGGGTCTGATAATTATCGCGCAGGTTGCAGGCTTCGGCTGTGCAGCCCGGCGTATCATCTTTGGGATAAAAATAGAGCGCAACAATCTTACCGCGATAGTCCGAAAGTTTGTGCATTTTTTCCGATTCATCCGCTAATTCAAAATCCGGCGCCTTAGTTCCCGGTTCTAACATATCGCCTCCAAATACAAAGGTAAACATAACCATGATAGATAAGAAAATGAATATTTGTTTCATGATATAATCCTTTCCTCATTTTTAAGTTTGGTATTCATAAAAATCAATTATGAATGAATTTATTCCCGCCAGACACGGTATATGACACTTAATGGTTTTATGGATCCATCCCTTTAAATCAAATTTTCCTCATCACATTTTTTGTCGGGGTAATGGGTTTGTCTATTCGATGTTTCTCTGTTTCGATTCCGATTCCGATAGCGACCCCGACCCCGATCAGGATGAGAATCTTCATATAATACT
>CAYXRA010000141.1:0-12285 GCA_964467525.1 uncultured Calditrichaceae bacterium | reverse complement strand
CTGATCCCCGAATGGCTTGATTACCGGGCGCGCATCAAAGGCATCAAAGTTGTGGGCAGCGGTGATTTCACCCATCCCGGATGGCTTGATGAACTGAAAGAGAAACTCACGCCTGCCGAACCGGGATTGTATCGCCTGAAGGATGAATATAAAGAAGATGATAAACTGCAAACGCCGTATGTGCCCGATCAGCAAGTCCGTTTTATCCTGACTGCGGAGATCAGCAGCATCTATAAAAAAGACGGCAAAGTGCGCAAAGTCCACAACGTAATCATGGCGCCCGATTTCGAAACCGTGGAAAAAATACAGCAGGCACTGGATAAAATCGGCAATATCACTTCCGACGGACGGCCGATTCTGGGACTCGATTCCCGCGATCTGCTGGAAATTGCGCTGGAGGCTAATGAAAACATCTTTTTTATTCCTGCTCATATCTGGACGCCCTGGTTCTCAGCGCTGGGCGCCAAATCGGGATTCGATTCAATTAAAGCATGTTATGGCGATCTGTCAGACCATATCCACGCCGTGGAAACCGGACTGTCTTCCGATCCGCCGATGAACTGGATTTGCCGTTTTCTCGATACCTACACAATCATCTCCAACTCCGACGCCCATTCCCCGGAAAAACTGGGAAGGGAAGCCAATATATTCGACTGCGATCTCTCTTACGATGCGATTACCGGGGCGATGAAGCAATCCGGTCATCAGCGATTTTTGGGCACGGTTGAATTTTTTCCCCAGGAAGGCAAGTATCACTTTGACGGTCACCGCAAATGCGGCGTGGTCTGGAATCCACTGGAAACCATAAAGCATAACGGGGTTTGCCCGGTCTGTGATAAAAAGGTAACGGTCGGAGTAATGAATCGTGTAGCCCAGTTAGCCGACCGCGATAGTCTTGCTGAGCGGAAAACGCGCCATGCATTTCATTCCCTGATTCCGCTGAAAGAAATTTTAAGCGAGATTCACGGCGTCGGACCCAATGCACAGAAAGTCGTAAAGGCCTACAATACCCTGCTAACTAAAGGCGGCTCCGAATTTAATATCCTGCTTGCATTACCCTTAAGCGACCTGAAAACCATTGCCAGTGACGTGATCGTGGAAGCGATCCGGCGGATGCGCGAGCGCGAAGTTTTTGTCAGAGAAGGATATGACGGCGAATACGGCGTTGTAAAAGTCTTTGCCGATGAAAAGCAGCGTGTACAGGATGCACAGCAAACGTTGTTCGCTCCGGCGGTCCGTGAATCAGCTCAGGGCTATGAAAGCCGCCCGTTGCTCAGTTTTGATTTGCAAGAGTATCGTAAGATTGCCGCCGAACATGTAGTAAATGAAGCGCGTCAGGCCAATTTGTTTACCGATCCGCCCGCGGATCGAATGGATTCCTTTTTAAATGATTTAAATGAAGCCCAGCTTATAGCAGCCAAACACTTTAAAGGTCCGGCGCTGATCGAAGCCGGTCCGGGCACCGGAAAAACGCGGGTACTGACCAAGCGTATTGCCCGGCTGATTCGGGAAAAACACATCGATCCGCAAAATATCCTGGCAATAACTTTTACCAATAAGGCGGCACAGTCGATGGCCGAACGACTAACACAATTAATGAAAAATGATGAGGCTGCGGGATCCGTTAATGTGAGCACCTTTCACGCATTCGGATATGGTATCATCAAAAACAATGTCACAGCAGTTGAGCGCGACGCCGGTTTTACCGTGCTCGATGAAGCGGATCGCATCGATTTGCTGAAGGATTTTGCCGATGATCGCGGACAGGCCGCAAAATACGTCGAATCCATTTCACTGGCAAAACAGTATTTAAAAAATAACAACGACGTGGAAGACCAGACACTGGCCAAAATTTATGAACGCTATGATGAAGCGCTGCGCAGGGAAAATTTAATCGATCTGGATGATTTGATTAATTTGCCTGTACGGTTGTTCGGTCAGCGACATGATCTGTGCGAGCAGTACCGCCAAAAATATCCCTGGATTCTGGTGGATGAATTTCAGGACGTCAATCCTGCCCAGTATCGGTTATTACGGTTACTCACGCCGGAATCCGATTCCAATCTGTTCGTCATCGGTGACCGTAATCAGGCTATCTACGGTTTCCGCGGGGCCGACGTGCGTTTTATCAATCGTTTTACCGCTGATTATCAAAAGGCAAAGGTTTATCGACTGCAGCAAAGTTACCGCTGTTCGGAAAACATCCTGAGCGCTTCCCAAAATATCATTGCCGGGGATGGTGCGCAGGCTGCTTTTCTAAGAGGAATACCGGGGTCGGTGAAAATTCGGATTTGTCCGCAAAACACGGAAAAAAGTGAAGCGGAATTCGTCGCCCGCACGATAGAAGAGATGATGGGCGGATTGCGCTTTTTCTCTATGGACAGCTCTGTCAGCAGCGGTGATGAAAAAGCATCGATTAATAGTTTTTCCGATTTTGCCGTGCTTTGCCGCATTTCCGGACAGATGCCGGTTATCGAAAAAGCCCTGAACGATCATGTGATTCCCTATCAGAAAGTGCAAACCGGCGCACTGACGGACCGCGAACCTTTGCGATCGCTGATTGATACACTGCGATTTGCGCAGCATCGACCCGATTCATTTTTTCGTAAACAGCTCAGTAAAAAACGCAACTACTCTGAATCCGACTGGAAGAAAATCTCTGAAATTATTGAAAAGGGAAAACAGGTTTCGGTCATTTTGAAAGAGATAGTCGATGCATATTTCAAAGCTGATTTTGAATTTGATCTGAATTTATTGGAGCAACTTAATGAAATTGCCGGACGCTGTGATGGTCGCCGGGATGAATTTCTGAAATTTTTAATTCTGGGCAGAGAAGTGGATTTGTATCAGCAGGCCAGCGAACGGGTCAGTTTAATGACCCTGCATGCCGCCAAGGGGCTGGAATTCAAATGCGTGTTTATCGTCGGATTGGAAGGCGGACTTTTGCCCTACGCCCTTTTTGAAAGGCATAAAGCGGATGTTGAGGAAGAACGGCGCCTGCTTTATGTGGGCATGACCCGCGCCGAAAAATATCTTTTTTTATCGCATGCGAAAAAACGGTTTCTCATGGGCCGCTCGTATCAGATGCCGCGCAGTCCCTTTCTTGATAAAATCGAATCAGAGCTTTTTGAAACAGCGCATCAGGTATACCGGAAAAAACCGTCCAAAGATGACGGGCAGCTCTCATTGTTCTGAATCAGGCATAAAAAAAGCGGATATGAAATCACATCCGCTTTCCGACTTTCATGTACAATTATCTTTCGAGAAAATGCTCGGCATCGATGGCCGCCATGCAGCCAGACCCGGCCGCGGTAATCGCCTGCCGGTAGACTTTATCCTGCACATCACCACAGGCAAATACCCCTTCGAGATTAGTTTTTGTAGTTCCGGGTACGGTTTTCAGATAACCGGTATCGTCCATATCCAGTCCCTGATCCTTAAAAATTTTAGTGTTGGGGATATGTCCGATAGCCATAAAAACACCATCAACATCCATTTCCGAAATCTCACCGGTTTTGGTGTCTTTAAGCTTAATCCCGGTTACATAATCCTCGCCCAAAATATCATCGACCACTTTGTTCAAAGCGAAATCAATTTTGGGATTATCTTTTGCTTTCTGTTCCATAATTTTGGATGCGCGGAATTCCTCACGCCGGTGCACCACGGTCACCTTCCTGGCAAATTTGGTAAGAAAAGTCGCTTCTTCCATGGCCGAATCACCGCCGCCGACTACGATAATGTCTTTATCTTTGAAAAAGAAACCATCGCAGGTGGCGCAGGCCGAGATGCCTTTACCCATCAAACGTTTTTCCGATTCCAGGCCCAGCCAGCGGGCGGAGGCGCCGGTGGCAATGATGACGGCATCGGCTGTGTACTGGCCGCTGTCGGCTTCAACAAGAAACGGACGTTTGCTGAAATCGACGCGGTTGGCCATTTCAAATTTGGCTTCGGCACCGAAGCGGGTAGCCTGTTCACGCATGTCCTGCATGAGCTGCGGACCCTGAATGCCGCTGGGAAAGCCGGGGAAATTTTCCACATCGGTGGTGATGGTCAACTGTCCGCCCGGCTGCTGACCCTCAAGAATCAGCGGTTTTAAATCCGCGCGCGCCGCGTAAATGGCGGCAGTTAATCCGGCGGGTCCCGATCCGATAATTATAACGCTATAATGATTTTTTTCAGACATTGCTTTGCTCCTGTATTGCTAAAATTCTGTTACTGATAATAACTAATATATATTTTCAATCAACTATATTCCAAATCAAAAATAAATTAATTACAGATTGGATGCAAATACGCTGATTTTGTTACAATGGGTTTTTAGATTGCTGAATCTCGTCCATAATTAAATTAAAATTTCGTTATATTGAATTATCATTTAAATTTAATTTGGAACCAAAATAATTCGCAGATGATCAGACTGGTCAAAATGAAAGGATAATCCGATGCATAAAGCTTTTTTTGCTTTATTGATGATTTTATTGATTTTAGTCGCCTGCGGCAATAATGATCAACCGCAAAGACAGGTCAAACATCCGGACTGGATCACAAATAAAACGATTTATGAATTGAACATCCGTCAATTCAGTCAGAGCGGCACATTCAAAGCCGTAACACTGCGCATGGCGGCGATTAAAGAACTTGGCGCGGGTATTGTCTGGCTGATGCCCATTCATCCCATCGGTGAAAAAAACAGAAAGGGCACGCTGGGCAGCTATTATTCGGTAAAAGATTACCTGGACGTCAACCCCGAGTTCGGGGCCAAAGAAGATTTCAGAGCCTTGGTCGGGCGCGCCCATGAAATGGGGTTGTACGTGATTCTTGACTGGGTAGCCAATCACTGTGCCTGGGATAATCCTCTAATTGAGGAGCATCCCGACTGGTTCACCCGTGATAGTCTTGGCAATATGGTACCGCCGGTAGCGGACTGGTCCGACGTGGTGGATTTTAATTATAATAATCCCGATATGCGGGCCTATATGCTGGAGGCTTTGAAATACTGGGTGCGCGAATTTGACATTGATGGCTACCGCTGTGACGTGGCGGAAATGGTTCCGCTGGATTTTTGGGAGCAGGTCCGTATTGAACTGGATAAAATAAAACCGGTCTTTATGCTGGCCGAGGGCAGCGATCCGGCACTGCACCGCAAGGCCTTCGATATGACCTATGACTGGAAAACCCACAAAGCAATGAATGACATCGCCCGGGGGAGAAAAAATGCTGCGGTAATCGACAGCCTGTTAAGGGCGGAGCAGGAACTGTATCCCGAAAATGCCTTTCGCATGCGTTTTACTTCCAACCATGACGAAAATTCCTGGCAGGGCACGGTGTTCGAAAGACTGGGTGACGGCGCGAAAACGTTTGCCGCGCTCAGTGCCACCATTCCCGGCAAACCGTTGCTCTACAGCGGTCAGGAGACCGGTATGCAAAAACGTCTCGATTTTTTTGAAAAAGATCCTATCGAATGGCGGGTCAACAGTTTTCGTAAATTTTACCAGCGATTGTTCAATCAGTATCAAAAGAATCCGGCCCTTCACAAGGGATCGTACCGCTATTTGTCAACGGATAACGATCAGGCTGTCTACGCCTTTATCCGTCGACATGAAGACCACAAAGTATTTGCCCTGTACAATCTTTCCGGCGATCCGCAACGGATAAAAATCGAATCCTCACATATCAAAGGCGACTACCGGGAGCTGTTCAGCGGGGTCAGTGTTGCGTATGGTGCAGAGCATATTTTTGATCTGGAGCCCTGGGGCTACAGGATTTATATAAATACGGAGTAGGGCTGTTAAGTCAGTTTAAGTTTCTTGGAAATATTGTATTGTGATTGTTGTTATTTTGAAGCTACTAACCGGGAAACAGTCTCAATAAATTCTTTGACTTTGGGAAACCAGGGTTCAACAGTATCAGCATCAAAATACACAAAATCTACATAATCACCTTCTTGTCTGGCGTCAAATAAATTATTGTATAGCTTTCCATGCTCCTTATTAATTTCTCCGGTTTTAATAAAATACTGGTTAAAAAGTGATTTTACACCACTATGTTTACTTGAAGATAATCCTTCCTTCTCCAATAATGCCAGTACGGAATAAAAGCAGGCATAATAGAGTCGATTAGCACAGGTGTTCCAATGTTTCTCACGCTTTAATAATGCAGCTTCATCAAATGATTCCCGGGCTCTTTCAAGTCGATATCGAATGAGACTATTCAGATGACTTTCATTCACAATAAGATCCCTTCCTGCTCAATATTACGTTTAAATGGCAGCACAGAATATCTTGGAGAATTCCAGTCTCGCTTTGATCGGATAATACAGCTTAGTATCTCATCCGTTTCTAATTCAACCTCATATAGGCTATCTCTGATTTCTTCTGTAAGATCATTATCTACAATTTGATCAACAAGTATTAATATATCCCAGTCTGAGTATTTTCCCGCTTCGCCACGAACACGAGAACCATAGAGAATGATATCTGCATCAGGAACGATAGTGCGAATACTCTCTTGGATTTTCTTTAAAAGAGTAGATGTACCAGGCGTCTTTCTTTTCCAGTTTTTATAGGATTTCATTTTATTCTCTACTTCTTAACAACAAAAGTATTATCCTTTCTGTTTTTAAAAAATAGGGAAATTGGATAGCTTTTTCAATAAATCTTGCTTATTGTCGTACATTATAATCGAACTTCAATTTCCTTTTCGATAAACTTTAAATAACGATCATGATGACAACAAATTGCATTTATTTTAGTTAAGTCTATCAGTTATGACATTTTTCCAATTTAAATATTTTAGTTTTGTTTAACAATAAATGAGTCAGAATCAGGATAACTAATAAGAGATGATCAGGTTTTATTAAGCGCCTCAACAGCCTGATCAACTTCTTCGTGAATCTCAAACAGCTTGGTCAGTTGCGACATTACAAATACACTGCGCACTTTGTCAGTCAATCCGACCAGGTGCAGATGACCATCGTTTTTTGAAATCAGGGTCAGGCATTTCATTATCGCACCCAGTCCCAGACTGTTCATCCAGTTTACATGACTCAGATCGAAAGCGATTCGGGTTACGCCGTTTTCGGTCAGATCAACGACATTATCATAAAGTTCTTGCGTTTCAGGCGGTCCCATCAGTTTTCCCCGCAGGGATAAAACGGCGACCTTTTTATACATCGTCTCTTTAATTTTCATCTCAGAATCCCATTCCTTTTTGATTTGTGCAAATATAGTAAAGCAATTTTTGTTAAACAAAGATTTAATATTGCATTTAAAATCAGAGTTCAATATAATAAATAATTATTGGGATTGCATTGGAAAAATTATGCACTCAATGTCGCAGGGTGAATTGCAGGGTTGGGATGATAACTTTTGTCAAAAAAGTGAATAGTTAAAAATTCAGTCTGAAAAATATAACCAAAGATTTCCGGTTTTCAATTTAATCAGATTGGTCATACAGTCGGAACAATTAACGGGGAAAACGGACCGTTTTAAAGATAAGGAACGATCTATGTCAGAACACAAATTCAGAAGACTTACGGAAACAGTGAAGTGCGCCGGCTGAGCATCCAAACTCAGTCTAACGGCGTTAGACAATATTTTGGGCAAACTGCCCCGCTCGCAGAATCCGAATTTGCTGGTTGGAGTTAATACCGCCGATGATGCCGGTGTTTTTAAAATATCCGAAGATACGGCGTTAATTCAGACCGTTGATTTTTTTACACCGATCGTAGATGATCCCTACACCTATGGACAAATTGCCGCGGCGAATTCACTGAGCGATGTGTATGCCATGGGCGGCAGGCCGATTACGGCGATGAATGTGGTGGCTTTTTCACCGAATATTTTTTCGGCCGATGTGCTGGTGGAAATATTGAGCGGCGGATTCAGTAAAGTGGAAGAAGCCGGCGCGGTAACCGTCGGCGGCCACACCGCCACCGATGATGAGCTGAAATACGGACTCTCCGTAACCGGTATTTGTCATCCCGACAAAATTATCACCAATGCCAACGCCAAACCCGGCGACCGGCTTATCTTAACCAAGCCTCTGGGAACGGGGATTATTTCGACGGCCCTGAAAAACGGGCAGGACCTCGGTGCGCTTACCGATCGTGTTTGTCGGGTAATGGCCACACTGAATAAAACTGCCAGCGAAGCGATGCAGGCGGTGGGCGTCAATGCCTGCACCGATATTACCGGCTTCGGATTACTGGGACATACCTTTGAGATGATTTCCGGCAGCGGCGTCGGCGCGCTGATTTACTCTGATTCAGTGCCGGTATTTGAGGAAGCGAAGCCGCTCATCGAAAAAGGGTTCGTTCCCGGCGGCACTAAATCCAATGGTGTTTTTCTGAAGGATAAAGTAAGCTTTGACAGCAGCGTCAGTGAGACGATGCGTACTTTGTTTTTTGACGCGCAAACCTCAGGCGGACTGCTTATCTCCGTGCCGAAAGGTAAGACGGATCAGTTAACGGAAAAAATGAAACAGGATGGCGTCGGGATTGTAGCCGTGATCGGAGAAATCACCGAAAAAAATAAAGGACATATAGAAGTGTCTGCTTAAACTTTTTAGATTACATTTTACTGAACAAAGATTCTCACGCGTATTCGATCATTCCTGATTCCGAACCAGTTATCCGGGAATGCATGGTCACTGGCGTGGCCCGCGGGCTTCAAACCCGTTGGCGGGCACTAATACTGTCCGCGGTGAGTTCGATCCTCACGCTTTCCCTTTCCCGCTTTTTTCCGATTTAATGACATGAAATGTATAGCATCTGTTCCGCGTGTATGTAACCTTATCTACGCAAAGGAAGTGTGAAGTGAAAAAAATCACTCTTATTCGGGCGATGTGCATTGTTGTAATGTTAATTGCCGTCAATTGGCTGAGCGCCGGGAAATGACAGTGGCTGCCTGGAAATATTTCATGGGTACGCGCATGCAAAGATAACCGATTTGCGGTTTGTTTTTACTTTCCTGCCAAAGATAGTCGTTTTCAAGATTGTGAAAACGATTCATGATGGCTGCATTGTCCATTATTCAATCACCGGAAAAAGCATATTAGTAACATAATTATCCTGAAAATCAGGATGATCGCCTAAATTGATGAATTGTATTTTCTGCCTGATTGAGGCGATGCGCTTGTCTATCTCATCGCCGGCCAGGGCAATTACCGCACCGCGTCCGGCGGCGTTTTCACTGAAAATAACCGTTTCTTCCTTTATCTCGGGCAGCAGTCCGCAGGTCAGCGCCGCTCCGATATTGATCCGGTTGCCGAAAGATCCGGTCAGAATCGTCTGCGAAATCTCATCATAGCGGACGTCCGCCTGCCGGCAGATCATGCCGATGCCGGCGGCCACCGCACCCTTGGCCAGTTGAAACCTGCGAATATCTTCCTGTGTCAGTACAACATCCGGATTTCCAGGCTGCGGCTGCCAGATGCGTTGTCCCTGTTTGTCTTCTTCGAGCAGTCCGTTGCAATTCATTTTTTTTGTTTTCAGCAGATGGGCGATAAGTGCAATGTAACCCGATCCGCAAATTCCCTTTGGATCCGAGTTCCCGATTATTTTCAGCCCGCTGCTGCGGTCGATATCTTCGATGGCGCCTTTCAGCGCCGGCATGCCCGATTGCATGCCCATACCGTCGAAGGCCGGACCGGCGGCCGTGGAAGTGGCGAAAAGTTTGCCGTTTTTACTGAGAACGATTTCACCGTTGGTACCCAGATCAACCAGTAAACGGGTATCGTCGCCCTGATCCAACCCTTCGCTGACAATGGCTGCCGCCGTATCGCCGCCGATAAATCCTGATAAAACAGGGTAAAGGCGGGCAACCGTTTCTTCATGCAAATTCAGTATCCGGGGATCAAAATCGAGCCGGTCTTCATCCTGCAGGGGACTGATGAACGGCACCCGTTCCAGTCCCGCGGCGCTGACGCCCAAAAAGAGGTGGGTCATTACCGAATTACCGGCGATCGAGACTTTTCGAATTTCACGTTTATCCAAAACAACATTTTGAATTAATTTTATGGCCGCCTCGCTCAAACCGTCCCGGATGGCTTTGCTTAATTGATCCAGACCCTGCTCCGTTTTGGCCATTTCCAGGCGGCTGATCACATCGCTGCCTAAATTGATCTGCGGATTTAAAGCGCTGTGCTGGGCGATAATAATGCCTTTGCTTAAATCGACCAGATAGAGCGCCAGGGTGGTCGTTCCCAGATCCACGCCGATAGCGTAACCGGATTCATCACTGTCGATTTTCACGTCGCTCAGTTTTTTGGCGGCCAACGATTCGGAAACGCGGGGCAGGCGGATGGTAATGTCTTCATCAAGTTGATGCATGCAGGATAATCTGAGATCGCTGCCGGCGCCGAATTTTTGAATTTCGATATCCTTTGCCTGCGGCAGTCCGCTGATAAAATGGACGCGGCAGCTGTTGCAGTTACCGCCGCCGCCGCAGTTGTGAGGAAACACAAATCCGTTTTTTTCAAGGATTTCCTTCAGTGATTTTTTACCGCCGCCGTGAATCGTTTTTCCGGACGGCAGTATTTTGATTTTGTGGTTCATATTTTTTGATATCCTCCTTACCTCTTTTTCATTCCGCACTTGCAGGGGATGAGTGTTTAAACTGATATATGGTAAATGCGTACCCACAAAGAATCAACATGTTGATCATAATTTAAACAGGGATGATGGACATGCGGTAATCGGTTTTATCCGGATGGATGATTTCGAGTATCCGGTATTCCCGCGAGCGGCTGATGAACTGAATTACCAGCATGAGACAAACGAATAATCTCAGGTTCTTGGTTCACTTCTTTCGGCTGGTCGGTTTCACTCAAATTTATAAATAAATGAAATTAAATCAAAGTTATAAATTTTATTTTAAAAAATTTTGAGTATTTTGCCTGATTCGCATTAATTTTATTGCAGTCGCACTAACTCAAAAGGGGGTACCTATGGATTTCATAAAAAGAACCGCATTGCCGGTTTTGCTCGCTGCGATTCAGTCTGCTTCAGACCACGCTGCTTGCCTGGTTTGCCGGATTTGTTCTGATGTGGGTGGTGATCGGTAATCTGGGTGTGTTGCCGGGGGGATTGCTGATTTTTGCCGTACCGCTCAGTTTACTGGAAGCCTGGCTGGCAGCATTGATCATTGTAAATCTGCAGAAATAATTATTTTTGATGGTAGGTTGAAGAGACGGAAGCGTTAAGCCGTAACGAACCCGGCATCGGTTGCAAGGTTAGGAAAGCACTGATACTCTGGCTTGCCGGCTATGCCTTAGAGAAGCGGTACATTTTCCCCGGCTCGTGACGAACCTTTATTAATTTTTAGTTCTTATCCGGATACTCTGCCCGGTCTGATTTCCACTAAACATCTATAGGTTCCCCGCAAAAGCAGGGCAAATCTTGCCGGTAGATTATGCCAAATACGCTTTAATCCCGCGCCGGCATTACATTCATAATTAGTTATGTTCAACGCTATTTGAAATCGTTCTTGAGGATAGGAATTAAAGATGAACTAAACTTGTATAATATCAGACATTAGTTTATTCAACACTCTCAATATCTGCCAGATCTCTATGTCTGCCGGAAGCGCGTTTATTTATAATTAAATCTTCCTTTGAAATAACGGATATATCTACTTCCGCGGTTTTTATTGTATTTCTTCTTTCATAACAGGCTTCAAAACTAATTCCGTCTGCTTCATTAATTATATCGATTTGTACGGGCGTTCTTCCCATTCGGAAAACATTTCCGGTTTCCCGGAATATACTTTTTTCAACATCAGGGGCTCCAAATTCTTTCAATGCTTTTAACAGGTTGTTGATATTTTTGTCATCAGTGGCAATAAGAAAATCAATATCTTTTGTTGCTCTGGGGGTGCCGTAAATACCGACGGCCCATCCGCCAACCAAAAGATAGCGAACGTTATGTTCGTTTAATAACCTGATAAAATCTTTGAAGTCTTCCGGTAGTTGCTTCATGGCCATAAAAGCATTCTCTCAAATAGGTAATCGTCTGTAATTTTTCCTTCACATCAGCATTTGCCCAATAAACCTTATCATCATGCGCGAGCGCACCGGCATTACTGATCACGATTTTTGAACGGTCTATTTTATTATCCATTTTAAAACACCTTGTTTTCAGATAAAAATAATCGTAAAAATAATGGATTACAAAATAATCTTGGGTTTATGTCGTTTTGTGTGGGTAAACCCGGGAGCGACTTCCGAATGCCGTGGCTGGCGGGGTAATGGGTTTGTCTATTCGATGTTTCTCTGTTTCGATAGCGA
>CAYXRA010000140.1:0-12312 GCA_964467525.1 uncultured Calditrichaceae bacterium | reverse complement strand
GCGTATGATGTATAATACCCACACAAAACGACATAGAACCGTATTACTTCTACAATAATTATTCCTCTACAAGGAAATTTCACATAAAAGCTTAAACTACAATAATTAAATATACAGTGATTGTTTCGGTTCAGAAATCTAAGTTTATGATACAAATTAGCGATACTTTAGTTTACGCTAAGTCAGGAGTTCTGAAATTACACATTTTATCAAATCACGCTTTTACATCACTCAAGAAAGTACAGCGGGCAAAAGGAACGAAATTCCGCAGAACAGGCAATTGTATTTTACCGAAGCGCTGCCTGTATCTTAATCAATTGTAATGAGCGTATCGGTTTTGCCCTCAACCTGTATAAGAATGGATTCATATTCTGTAGGAACCATATAGGCGAAACAATAATAAGCCATATCCGTCGTCCCAATGGACGGCACATGGCGTTTAATATCAAAAGTGAGCTTTTGAGCGGACAGACAGGGCTTGCCGATGGAAACCTGATTCGATCCGGAACCTTCGGTGTGCCGGATAAGCAGGAGGTTGTGTGTGCTGAAATCAATTGCCGCGGCCGTTAGTATGTCGATGAAAATATCTTTATCATTCCAGGCGGGTTGCCGGGCGACCATATCTAAAAAATGGTTCAAAGAATCGGACGTGGTAATCACCATGGATTTAAAATTATGATACCCGTGCTCACGTTCTTTAATATCGATTCTTGTCACATCATCGGCATAGTTAAATGAGTTCAGCGGATCACGCTGATACAGGCATGCAATGAGCAGCGTACAGCTAATGCATACAAAAAACGATTTGAAAAGTTTATTACTTAACATTTTTTTACCTGCAGATTAAATTAGCTTTCTGAGGCCGAAATTACAAAATAATCCGGGCATCCGCCATAGAATAAAATTTATGTTATCACACCCCTGTCATAAACTTTGTGCGGTGCCGGTTAAAAGGGAGCAGCGCCGTAAAATCATGATGCCCGCCTGATTACCTGACCGGGTCTCAAACCGCTATGCTTACCTTTCTCCACTACCGGAATACCGTTAACCAATACATGGGCAATGCCTTCGGGATACTGGTGCGGACTCTCAAACGTGGCGCGGTCGATGATTTTTTCAGGATCGAAAATAACCAGATCCGCTTTTTTACCGGCGGCGATCCGGCCGCGGTCGTGCAGGCCGATACGATCGGCAGGCATGCTGGTCATTTTTTTAACGGCGGTCGGTAAATCGACAATACGGCGTTCACGGACGTAATAACCGGCAAAACGGGCAAAGGCGCCGTAAGAGCGCGGATGGGGCCGGGTGCGGGCGGCCTTTCCCCGGGGCGCCATACTGGAACCGTCGGAGCCCAGCATCACCAGCGGGTGACTGAGCACCATTTCCACATTTTCTTCACTCATGCCGTGTCCGACAAATCCGACCCGCGCCCGTTCTTCTTCAATCAGGCGGATCAGGGCGTCCACCGGTTCGGTCCGCCAGTGATCGGCAATCTCGCTCATTCTTTTTCCAACGAGATTCTGGTTCTGATCGGAGTGCACGCGGCTGATGGCAATGCGTTTATAATCGCCAAGGGCATTTTTCACCATGGCATCGATTTCCGTGCGGATGCGCTGATGTGTATCGCTAACCCGCAGCCGTTCCATCAGGGCGTCGGTGCCGCCCTCTCTGGCCCAGGTGGGGATAAATGTGGTCAATCCGGTGGAAAAGGCAGCATAGGGATAGGCGTCGGCCAGTACATCGATGCCGGATTCTCTGCCGTCTTCGATGAGCGCCAGCGACGCATGCTGTTTGTGCCAGTTACTTTTTCCGGCAGCCTTAAGATGGGAAATCTGCACGCGCACACCGCTCCTGCGGCCGATTTCGATAGCTTCGTCGATGGCTTCCAGCAGCATCGCTTCCTCGTCGCGCATGTGCGTTGCATAAAGTCCGCTGTAACGCGCGCAAACCCTGGCCATACTGATTAACTCTTCCGTGGATGTAAAACTGCCGGGCACATATTCGAGTCCACTGGAAAAACCGACCGCACCCTGTTCCAGTCCGGCCGCCAGATTGTGTAGCAATTGCTTTGTCTCTCCGGCAGTGAGCGGGCGATCCACCAGGCCGACCAGATTGCGGCGCAGGGTGCCCTGGCCGAGCAGCAGGGCATGATTGAGCGAAATTTTATTTTTTTCCAGATGTTCGAAGTAATCACTGACATTATTCCAGTCCGCTTTGATATTATCTTCTTCCAGCCATTCCTTTCGTCTTTCTTCGGTATCTTTGCCGTTAAGCGGCGCCGCCGAATAGCCGCAGTTGCCCGTTACTTCGGTGGTAATGCCCTGCATTACCCGGCTTTCCGCTTCGGGATAAACCAGAATATCACCATCGGAGTGGGTGTGAATATCGATGAAGCCGGGGGCGACGGTCATGCCCTCCGCATCGATGGTCCGCCCGGCCTGGTTAGCGGAAAAACGGCCGATGGCGCTGATGTGATCCGATTTAATGGCCAGATCGGCTTTCCAGGACGGTCCGCCGGTGCCGTCCAAAATTGTGGCATTTTTAATGATCAGATCAAAAGCGGGTCCGCCAAAAATCAGCGATGACGGCGAAAGGGCCAGTCCGAGCGTGGCTATTGAACTGTTTTTCAGAAACCTGCGTCTTGATAATGATGAAGGCATTATTTATCCTCCTAAAATTGTATTTTCATTAACCTGAAAAACTTTGTCCGGTCAATGATTTTACTTGATTAAAGTAATTTTCCGTGTAATTATCCGATCCGCTGTAAGCAGCCGGATAAAATAAACGCCCGAAGCCAGCTTGGTTCCGTCGAGCGTTACGGTATGACTGCCGGGGGCATATTGGCCAGCGTCGAGTTGCCGTACAAGCTGACCGGCGCTGTTATACAATTTGATTTCCAGCGCTGTGAATTCAGACAGCGAAAATTGAATCCTGCTTTGATTATTAAAAGGATTGGGATAGACCGACATTTCGAATTTTTCCGGCAAGTACGGTGTATGTACGATTTTGATGCTGCTGTAACCGAGATATTTTTGTTTCAGTCCGATAATATTCTGATAAGCATCATCGATGCGGCTTTCGGCAATCCGGCCCTGATTGACTTTTTCCTCAACCAGATCGATAATCATGCCGGGCAGGGAGCGGTCGTCGCGTATATTTGTCGTATAAAGCAGCATGTCAACGCCGGCGTTAATGGCCAGCTCGATCGCTTCATCGAATTCATAATTATCCACGATGGCATGCATGTACATGGCGTCGCTGATAACCATACCCTCAAATCCCAGGCTGTCACGCAGCAGGCCGGTCATCGCATTATGCGAGAGCGTGGCCGGATAGACGGAATCAATGTGTGCGTTGTACAGATGACCGCTCATCACGATATCGCTGAAGCCGTTGTTTATTAATTCGCTGTAGGGAATCAGCTCATCTTCGGTCCAGGTATCCGTAATGTTCGTAAAGCCAAGATGGGAATCATCTTCCGCGCTGCCGTGACCGGGAAAGTGTTTGAGCGTATTGATGATATTTTGCTGATGGAATTCATCGATAAACCAGCCCGCATGGTCGGTAACCACGAAAGCATTATTGGAAAAGCTGCGTCCGTGTTTTCCAATCGCCGGGCTGGACGGATTGACATTTACGTCAGCCACCGGGGCCAGATTCAGATTGAATCCGCCGTCCCGCAGCCAGCCGGCCATTTCCGCGGCCTGTTTACGGGTGGAATCCTCGCTGTTAAAAACCGTACCCAGCTCATAAGCGGTATAGGTTTCCGAGTACCCGTTTTCCTCATCCAGCCGGGCCACCTTGCCGCCCTCCTGGTCGACTGCCATAAGCAGGGGAATTGCTGCGTTTTTCTGCAGGTCGGCAATCATTTTTTTTATTTGTCTGGGATTGTCCAGGTTGTAGGTCAGCGTAACCACGCCGCCCAGATTGCGATGTTCGATGTCATATAAAAGACTGTCGTGTATTTCAGTTCCGTAAAAACCGACCATGATCATCTGGCCGATTTTTGCACGGATACTACTTTCTGCAGATAAATTGGAATGTTGAAAAAATAATAAAAAAAGGACAAGATAAAATAATCTGAATTTGCGCATTACTGATTCTCATATTCAAGTATCGTATCATTTAGAACAATTAATTCGATGCCGGCCTGTTCAAAAAGCACCCGCGTTTCCTTTGCCGCGTGGTAGCGGTTTTTGGCAACCACCTTTTCAATGCCGACGCTGATAATCAGCATGGCGCAGACCCGACAGGGCTCCATGGTGCAGTACAGGGTGGTTCCGTTCAATGATATGCCGTACTTTGCCGCCTGGCAAATGGCATTTTGCTCGGCATGAATGGTGCGGACACAGTGGTGCTTAATCGTGCCGTCCTCTTCCAGCATCTTTTTTAACTGATGTCCGGCTTCATCACAGTGCGGAAATCCGGGCGGCGAGCCCACATAACCGGTGCATAAAATACGTTTATCGCGGACGATGATTGCCCCGCTCTTGCCGCGATCGCAGGTAGCGCGTTGCGCGACTTCATCAACCAGTTTGATGAAATATTCATCCCAGCTCGGCCGCAGTGTTTTTAAACTCATTTTTGTTTCTCCCGCAAAAAGCCTTCATACCAGGCAAATAAAATTAGCTTTCAATATAATGTAATTAACATTTAAAGCAAAAAAAGTTACTGCCCTTAAATCGTAACGGTATATGCAATTTACGGTTTGTTTTGATTTCGATTTTCATTGCCCGTAAATCTTTGTATATTCCGACGGAAAAGTCAGCATCAAAAATATTCGGTAAGGAGGCTGATCATGCTTAATTATGTTAAGCTAACCGTCCTGTCCGAAAACCGTGTCAGCGATCCCAATCTAAAGGCAGAACAGGGCCTGGCCATTCTCGTCGAAACGGAATACGATGCCATTTTGTTTGATACCGGTCAGACAGACGTGCCGCTACACAATGCCCGCCACCTGAATATTGATTTATCGGAAGTCAATAAAATTGTCCTGAGTCACGGTCATTATGACCATACCGGCGGTTTGCCACACCTTATAAAAGAAATCAAAGCAACTGATATTTATTGTCATCCGGCTTTGATGAATAAAAAATTTCGCATTTTTCCTATGGGTCGTCTCGACATCGGCGTACCCTGGGAAAAGCACGATCTGATTCAACAGGGCGCAAATTTTATTTATAAAACCCATGCCCATGAAATAGCGCCGGATATTTGGTTCTCCGGAGAAATTCCCCGCAACACGGAATATGAAAAGATTGATGAAACCTACCGGCAGCGGGTTCTGGAAAGTTATATACATGATGAAATTCACGATGATGTCTGCCTGATTCTGAACACGGCGCGCGGCCTTGTCGTGCTTTTAGGATGCGGGCATGCCGGGCCTGTTAATTCACTCAAGCATGCCATGCGTATCGCCGATAGAAAAGATATTTGTTTATTTGCAGGAGGCATGCATTTGCATCATTCCACGGATGAAAAAATAAAAAAAATCACACACAATCTAAAAAGGATAAACCCTGAAATTCTGGCCCCACTGCACTGTACCGGATTTAAAGCGATCGATGCCCTCTATCATATTTTCAAAGACCGCGTAAGATTGTTAGAGGTTGGAGATTCAATAGAAATTAGAGGAAATAATACATAACCGGAAAAACTTGAGCCGCCGTACCGGAGTCATAAATCAGACTAAGACCGATATACTGGTTTTCCATTTAATCCGGTCAGGAATAAAATGATAAGATTTATCGCTTTACTCAGAAATTTGATCAAATCAACATAAGCCGGGTAAACTTCATGAACGGCGAAAGTCATCAGATAAATATCATTTTTACCTGACATCAGCAGACCGGTAATTTCCCGCTTAATAATAAGGTAGAACATGAATGATCGGTAAAAAAATATTGCATTATGAGATTATCAGGAAGCTGGGTGAAGGGGGGATGGGCGTCGTCTACCTTGCCGGGGATATCAAGCTTAAGCGAAAAGTAGCAATTAAATTTTTGCCACACAATATTGTTTCCAATTCTGACGAGCGAAAGCGTTTTGAGATAGAAGCACAGTCCGCAGCCGCGTTGAATCATCCCAACATCGCAACCATTCATGCCATCGAAGAATCCGATGATGACATATTTATCGTTATGGAATATATCGAAGGACAGGAATTAAAAGATTTGATTACAGATACCGGATATACGGATTTGGCTGATATCCAACCAGATGCTATCGCCCTGCAAATTGCCCGTGGTTTAAAAGCAGCCCATGAAAAAGGGATTATTCATCGTGATATCAAAACATCAAATATAATGATCAACAAAGACGGTCAGGTTAAAATAATGGATTTTGGTCTGGCCAAGTTGTCCGGCTCCGCACAGATAACCATGCAACAAACCACGCTTGGTACGCTGGCTTACATGGCTCCTGAGCAGGCAATGGGCAAGGAAATAGACGCCCGGGCCGATATCTGGTCTTTTGGCGTGGTCCATTATGAAATGTTTACCGGTGAGCTGCCTTTTAAGGGAGAATATTCGCAAGCTGTTATGTATGCCCTGCTGAATGACGCATTGATCCCCCCGAAAACGATCAATCCCGATATGCCCGATTCTGTTGCCCGGATAATAGAAAAATGTCTGCAGAAAGATCCGGACCAGCGTTTTCAGTCCATGAGTGAAGTCGTCAGTGCAATGGAAAACAAACCGGCTGAAATGGAAAGTTACCGCGACCATCAGAAGAAAGGTACAGTAATTCAAAAGTTTACCGAAATTTCAGGGAATAAAAAAATACCAATTCTGATTGTATCCTTGATTTTGGCGGCACTGATTATACGGGTCAATCTGCCTTTTTCGGACTGGTTCAGCCGTTTTCTCATTCCCGGTGAACAACACTTGATGGTGCTGCCGATAAATAATATAAACGGCGACGTTGACGGACAGGCCTTTTGCGATGGTTTAGTGGAGACCATAACCAGTAAGCTAAGTCAGATGGAACAATATCACGGCTCACTTTGGGTTGTGCCCGCCAGTGAAGTACGAAAGAACCGGATTGACAGTCCGGGAGAAGCTTATAAGACGTTTAAAGCCAACCTGGCGGTAAGCGGCAGTCTGCAGCTCATCAATGATATTTTTCGGCTTACCCTGAATCTGATCGATGCGGAAAATCTGCGTCAGCTTAATTCCGCGGTGCTTGATATTCCCAGAGAAAAGGCGGACGAATTGCAGGATCGCTCCGTCGCGGAGTTGATGCAAATGCTGAGATTGGAAATTGACGGCGATGCAAAATCGGTATTAGCCGGTACGGCTCCCGCAGAACCGGACGTCATTGAATTTTATTTTCAGGGTCGCGGTTACCTGCAGCGCTATGAGGATGAAAAAAATCTGAATCAGTCTATTTCACTCTTTGAGCAGGCTATTGCAAAAGACTCGCTTTACGCCCTTGCCCACGCCGGACTGGCCGAAGCCTACTGGAGAAAATATGAAAACACAAAGGATCCGGGCTGGGCTGAAAAAGCGCATAATCGGGGTGAACTGGCATTCAGACTCGATGACGGCCGGTCAGCAGAGGTCAATATTACGCTGGGGATGATCCATGACGGCAGGGGGCAGTATGATGACGCCATTCAAAACTTTAAGCTGGCGCTGAATGTATCGCCCACCAGTTCCGCTGCTTATCGCGGGCTGGCAAAAGCGTACGAGGCCCAGGGCAAGATGGATCAGGCGGAGGAGACCTATAAAACGGCCATTCGGTATAAGCCGGATTACTGGGCGGGATACAATGCTCTCGGTACGTTCTATTACCGTCACGAACGTTATGACGACGCGATCGGTCAGTTTAAACAGGTAACCCTGCTCACGCCGGATAACTACCGCGGCTATAATAATCTCGGCGGGATGTACTATATATTGAAGCGCTGGCCGGAGGCGGGGCAAATGTTCGAGCGCTCGTTCGAATTAAAAAAATCTTATAGCGTAGCCTCCAATCTGGGTACCCTTTATTTTATTGAGGGAAATTACGAAGCAGCCGCAAAAATGTATGAAACGGCATTGGAAATTAATGACAAGGATTACCGGGTCTGGGGCAACCTGGCCTCAGCCTGCCAGTGGATACCGGGCAGGGAAAATGCAGCGCGTGAATTCTATAAAAAAGCAATTACCGGCGCAGAGTTACAGCTAAAAGTGAATCCTGATAATGCGCATACAACTGCCAGTCTCGCTACCTATTATGCAACGCTCGACTGGGAAGAGAAAGCGCTGACTCTGTTGAAAAAATCGCTTCAGGCGGCGCCCGAAGATGCTTACATCAAATTTCTGGCCGGTACGACATACGAGCAACTGGGCAAACGTGATGAAGCCATCCGCTGGATTTTAAACGCGATTAACGATGGTTATTCGCTGGCGGAAATTAAACATCAGCCTGAGCTGCGCCAATTGATCGCTGATAAACAATTCCGGCTCGAGCTTGGAAACAGGGGAATGGAAGTCAGCAATTAGGCAATAGAAATATTAAAATTTAATTTTTAACAATGCAGGGGTTAAAATGAAAAAAAACGTCAGACTTATTTTGAGTGTGTTAGTTATGTTTCTAATGGCCGCCATTTTTATATACAATTTTTCAGAAGTTCAACTTAAAGCACAGGAGAATCCCAAAATGATTAATCTGGTTATTAAAAAAATTAACGGTGAATGGAAAGTCGTTCAGGCCGAAGACAACCGCAAAACACAGGTCAAGGCAAAACCGGGTCAGCGAATTACCTGGACCGCCGAGGGTACGGAAGTATTCTTTCAGTTTATGTCGGATAAAATATTCAATAATTATAATTTCCATGGTAAAAATAAGTCCAAAATTGCCTTAACTGTAAATACAAAAACCGGTCGCGGCGTATATCCCTATGCGGTTTTTTGTCTGGAGGATTCAACTTTTGCCAAAGGCGATTCTCCGCCGGTTATCATTATTGAATAATTTCTTTGCCTGTTTTTAAGTGCAGTAATTAATAAAAGATTCGCATCAGGCCTTATAGTCATGATGCTTATTTGGGTTTGCGGGTTTTATTATAGCGAACCGGGGAGTGCTTATGCCTTTTAACGATATGAAAAGCACGCTGGAAAGATTGCAGAGTGAAAACCGCCGTCTGCGCATTAGTGTTGAGGAACTGGCTATTCTGAACGAGATTGCCACGGCCATCAGTTCAACACTGTCTCTCGACCGTATCGTGGATTTAATTATCAACAAGTGCGTCAAGCATTTGAAGGTAGAACAGGCGGCCGTACTTCTGCTCGAGGAAGAATCATCCGACCAGCCGTTCCGGACAATGGTCCGGAAGGCTGATACAGTATCGAAATATCTCCCATACCGTCTCGACACCCAGCTTACAGGCTGGATGATAAGAAACCAAAAACCGCTGGTTATCAATGATCTTAAATCGGACCCAAGAATTCAAACGGCAGACGATTCGGACGCAACATTCAGCTCGCTGCTTGCCGCACCTTTGATTCAAAAAAATCGAATGATTGGTTTGTTAAGCGTTTTTAATAAAAAAGATCCTAAGGGCTTTACCGATGACGATCAGCGTCTGCTGACCATCATTTCCAGCCAGTCGGCCCAGGTGATCGAAAATGCCCGCCTTTACAAAGAAGAACAGGCTTTGCTTCGTATACAGGAAGAAATGCGCCTGGCCAGCCAGATTCAGACCAAACTGTTGCCCAAAAAAGCGCCGGAGATTGATGGGTATGATATCGCCGGCATGAGTATCGCCGCGGCAGACGTCGGCGGCGATTACTTCGATTTTATCCCTTTTGATGAAAACCGCCAGGCTATTTGTCTGGCCGATGTATCCGGAAAGGGCATGCCGGCGGCGTTGCTTATGTCCAATTTACAGGCCACGCTGCGTACCCAGTCCATGATGGGCATTCCGACCGCGGAGTGTGTACACCGCACCAATCATCTGCTTTTTCACATTACCGATACGGATAAGTACGCCACCCTTTTTTACGGCGTCCTGGATAGTAAAAACCACTGCCTTTGCTATACCAACGCCGGGCACGATAATCCCTATTTATTCCGAAAGGACGGTTCGGTGCGGCGGTTGTCCCGCGGCGGCATTGTCGTAGGTTTCATGGAAAAGTACGCCTACAGCGAGGAAAAGATAAGTCTGAAAGACGGCGATTTACTGCTCATCTACACCGACGGTATCACCGAAGCCCTGACGACCGGGGAGGAAGAATTCGGAGAAGAACGGCTGGAAAAAATAGTCCGGGCAAACATGAATGAAAAGGCGGACGTCATTATTGACCTGATCATTAAGGATATACTCACTTTCCGCGGCACGGCCCCGCAAACCGACGACATGACCCTGATGATTATTAAACAATTAAGATAGCGAACGGATCAACGGGATTTGTTTTCTTCAATATTTTTATAGTAGGCTACCAGTTTTTTTGAACGCAGCCAAAAGAGAACAAACAGGTTGAAAAGAATTACCGCCGACATAATCAACAACAACCGTCCGTAAGGCAACTCCACCGCCAGCCGCATTTGAACGAGCATCATCGTTGTCCGGATCCATTCGATAATGGTTAGACCGGCTAAAACCTGCCAGACCTTCGGGATCCATTTATTACGAATCAACAGCGTCGGGATGAGCGCCACAACGACGAGCGCCCAGTACAATCCATTGAAGCGCATTACATGAGCGGCAAAAAGCAAATCAGCAAAAATGACAGGTAATAATCGCAGTACAAGCATTTATTCATTTCTCCTCGGTTTTCTTTTTAAAAGCCATAGTACAATCCAGTCATAAACACCGGAGACTGTAATCAGAACAAAGAGCAGCGATCCCAACGGTACTAGTAGAATATACCATCCGCCGATCCAGTCTTTGAAAATCCGCCCGTTGTGCAGCTCGAACATGAAATTCCACAATGACAGACGAAAGTTTTGTTTTAAGGCGTTCGGCATCTTAAAATTTTCAATTTCCGGACCTGCGGTTACCGGAAGTAATCCCTGTTCATGTGTGGTCACAAAGGCTTTTCCCTCAGGCGACCTGAAGTAGCCGGTCACCATCCGGTCGGCCGGGCGGACATTGGACCATTCGTCCGCATATTTCTTGTTCAGATAATCATAAGGCCGGCCCGTATCGCGCTCGAGGTGGAACAATCCGTTAAATGATCCCACTAAAAATCCGCCCCGGCCGAGCGGCTCAAATACCGTGGCGCCCATGACGAAAATCGGTACGTTCAGCGGCTGTTTCTCAAACGGGGCGCTGAAATCGGCCGGACCGATCCAGTTGCCGTCTTTGGCGTTCACGATCATCTGATTTTCAACGGCATCGTAAAGGGCGTTGTGAATTTGTTTATGCCAGGGATTTTCGGGCAGTAAACCGGGATACATCGCCGCCGGGACGGAGCCTTCGGCAATTAGCGCCAGAACCGGCGGTCGCATGAAAAAGCCGGTGCCGCCGATAATAAACAGAATCAGCGCCAGCCAGATGCCCAGCTTGTAATGATACTTGTGCATAAAGCGGTATACTTTGGATTTGCGCTGAACATTTACGCTGGCCCGTTTGGCTTTTAAGCGGCGGATGTGTTTCGGGAAAAACCAGATATAAAAAGCGCTGATACTGAGAAATATAATCACCAGGCCGGCAAAGTCGAACAGCAGTTTTCCGGGTAATCCCCAAACCCGGCCGTCATGCAGGTGGAAGAACAGGTCGATTAACGTCACACGCCGCTCCGGTTCACTGCGCCGCCAGTCGATCTTTTTAAAATTGAACGGCGGATGATTATTTTTTGTCGCGTAGACATTGGATTCCGTAAATACCAAAAGTCTTTCATCAATCTCAATAATTTTCCGTGCCGCTTCGTGTTTGTCACCAAGCGGAATGGATTGCCATTGACCGGTCTCAGTTTCGCAGTAATACAGGCCTCCGTCCGTTGCCGCGAGAAGAAAAGGCAGATCGTGATCGCTTAAATACAGGTCTTTCGTTTTTTTATAAAACCAGGATGATTCGAAGTTCTGCTCGAAATTATGAAACGTACGTCCGCCGTCCGATGACCGCCAGATGCCCTGCTTTCCGGCAGCGTATAAAATATGCGGATTGTCTTCGCTATATACCAGATCGATTAGCGCGCTGCGGTTCCAGTTTTCCGGCGTGTACTGCGGCGGCACCAGCCAGCCGGGTACGGAAAAACCGGCAATCCATTCCGGGTGATTCATGAAAATCCCCGAAGCGCTCATCCAGATCAAAAACAGGATCAGGATCAGCCCGAACCATTTATGAATCCATTTTGATTTTTTAAAGAGTTTTCGCATTGTTTTCAT
>CAYXRA010000139.1:8302-12402 GCA_964467525.1 uncultured Calditrichaceae bacterium | reverse complement strand
GTGGCGTTTATCTGTATCAGTTAAAACTTAATAATGGTACAATATTAACCAAAAAGTTGGTTTTGCTTAAATGATCAAGCCATCCCGATTCATCGGGGTGGTGTTTATCTTTATCGCCTTACAACCGATAAAGGAACAGATCTAACCAAAAAGATGTGCCTGCTCAAATAATTCCGACGTTTTTAAAGCTATCCGGTTCGTGCGTTTTCCGGATAGCTTTTTTAAGTTCATTCATTTCGCCTTTTTTTCATAGCGCATGAAATGCGACCAGAATTCGGAATGCACTGTACCGTTGCCGGGGAAAATACCCTTTTCCGCCGAACGCACATCTTCGATGGAATAGAAGGCTTTGGGATTAAAACGGCGCACCTGGGCCACGGCGTCGGGAATATCGCGCCTTTTCAATATCGTGAAGATAATTTTCACCATACCGGTATTGCCCTCGGCATCGACCACGGTTACACCGTAGCCCCTGCCGCGCAGGGTTTCGATCAGTCTGCTGGCATCGAGGCGGGTAACCACGCGCAGAATGCGATAGCCCAAAGCCACTTTGTGCTCGATCCACATGCCCGTATAAACGCCGCTGGCAAATCCGCCGGCATAGGCAATATAACAGACCGGATTATCCAGATGATTAAAAATCTGGCGGATGGCCATCAGCCAGATTAAGATTTCAATAAAGGCCAGCAGCGGGGCCAGCTTGCGCAGGCCGCGCGAAAGGGAAATGATGCGCATCGTACCCAGCGAAACATCGCAGATGCGGGCAAAATAAATGAGCAGCGGTAAAATGACCCAGTTAAACCAATCAGAATTCATGGGATACTCCGGAAATTAAGTATGAAAAAATCACCAGTTGAATGTGCCACCCAGCCCCGCCTTCTCATTGGGATAAAGCAGACCGTTTTTCAAAATGACCGCGCCCTGTGTCGGATCATCGGTTAAATCCAGATGACCGTCCAGGTCGGCGTAAAGCACGTTGGGACGGGCCAGGGCGAAATGCAGTCCGGCGGCGATGGCCAGCGCCGGCTCGTCCATACAGCCGACCATTGCCTCCAGACCGGCCGCTTTGGCCACGGAATTGATATGCATCGCCTCGCTGATCCCGCCCACCTTCATCAGTTTGATGTTGACCATATCCACCAGATCGTGGCGCGCCAGGCGGAAGGCGTCGCGCAGGTCCATCAGGCTCTCGTCGGCCATTACCGGAATGGGCACGCGCTTGCTTACCTTGCCCAGCAGATCGGGTTCGCTTTTGGGCGTGGGCTGCTCGATCAGTTCCAGATTTACTTTTTCCACGGCGCTGACGAATTTCAGGGCGTCCTCTACGGAGTAACCCTGATTGGCGTCGAAGCGTAACTCAATTTTGCCGCCCACTGCTTCCCGTACTTTGGTCAACCGCTCGATATCTGCTTCGACATTAGCGCCGCCTTTGATTTTAAGACAGATAAATCCCTGCTTCATAAAATCGACAGCCCTGGCCACGGTTTCATTAACCGGCAGAATGCCGATGGTAACACTGGTCTTAATTGATTTGCGGTAGCCGCCGAGCAGCTTCCAGACCGGCAGACCGGCATATTTGCCGATGAGATCATAAAGGGCCATATCCACGGCGGCGCGCACCGAAGGATGGTTTTGCAGCGGTTTGCGCAGATTTTCATTGAGCAGGGCGCAGCGCAGGGCATCTTTTCCCGGCAACTGATCACGAACGACCGTATCCATAGCCTGTTCCGCGCTGCGGGCGGTTTCCCCGGTAACCTGCAGGTCAGGCGCCGCGCAGCCAAAACCGCGCAGGCCGCTTCCGGTTTCGAGAAATAAAAAAACGATATCCACTGCATCGATGGATTCATAGGCAATGGTGTAAGGTTCGCTGAGTTTGAACGATTTGCTGAAGTATTCCAGCCGTGTAATTTTCATGTTTTTTAATACCTTTTCTGATGAATTTCTTCCAGGCTCATATTTTTCAGATCTTCGACAAATGTCACCAGGTGACCAATCATAATCTGCCACATTTTGCGTCCTTTTTCCGCGCTGGCGCGGGTGGGATCACCCATTATGCCGCTGTCCGATATTTTATTCGTGTAAGCATACCAGGAAATGCCGCGTTTTGATGTGAAGTTAAGGTAGCGACTGGAAAATCGCGGAATCTCTGGCAAGGCCTGATCCATGCGCACCAGGCGTCTGCGGTTGGCCAGCGCCGTGCTGGTTTCGAATTCGCCGGCATGTACGTCGTTGGGCGTCTCAACCAGTTCATCGATATCGACGTCGCTGGTTTCACCGCTGTCCACGCTGACAAAAATGTGTGTATCGCGGTTGATCATCTGGGCGGCGAAGTTAAGGGTCGGTGTGTTGCCGCCGTGACCGTTTATGATGAGCAGTTTTTTAATGCCGTTTCTGGCCGCGCTGACGCCGATCTCGTACACCATCCGGGACAACGTTTCATTATGAATACTGATGGTACCGGGAAAATCATCGTGGTGATAGGAAATGCCGTAAGGAATCAGTGGCAGCACAACCGGCCTGGGATCACTGCAGGCCGCGGCTACCTGCCGGGCCAGATAGTCGGCGTCAAAGGCGTCGGTATCCAGCGGCAGGTGGGGGCCGTGTTGCTCGATGGCGCCCACAGGCAGCAGGGCTACATCAATTTTTTTCAGATAGGCCTGCGCTTCGGGCCAGCTCATCTCGCCCAGTAAAAACGAACCTGAGCCTGATTTGGGATTGTCTGTGCCTGATGTCGATGACATTTTTGTATCGAATTCAGCGGGCTGATTGATATCCGGACTGAGCAGCGGACTGAATTCCAGCCAATGCTTACCCACTTTGCGAAAGGCGCCGTCGGCATGATTCAGACACAGCTTCAATAACTTTTTGCGCAAATCAAGGGGAATGGTATTCAGCGGCGCCTTTTCTTTTTCAAAGCGAATGGCTGCAACGGCAGGATGGGCAACGATCCGTTTTTTTATTTTTTCAGGCAGGGTGATTTTCTGCTGTTCATTAAGCATATACAGCAGATGCGCCATAGCATCCGCTTCCTGATGCAGGTGTGTCTCGGGCAGGCGGGCCAGGGCGGATTCGGTTTGATCTTCGGTATATCCGCATAGGGCAGGATCGAAATTAAGGGCCGAAAGCATGCCGATAATGCGCAGACATTTTTCACATTTCCCGCACGGTTTTATCCGGTCGCCTTCTTTGTGCACGGCATGGCAGGATACCTGGCGGGCCAGTAAATGCGGATAACGTTCAGCCAAAATTTTTTCAATCAGTAATTCGGATAAATGCCGCAGAATGGAAAACTGGGCGATAGTCCAGCCCCTGGTCAAAAAATAACGCGACATGAACAAATCAAAATAACGGCTCTGATCATACAAACCACCGTAATGGGTTATCCCTTTGTAGCTGAGCCGTTCGGTCGTATCATACTCATCGCCGATGACCAGCCGGCTTAGGCCGCGATTACGCATGACTGGCAGCGCCCCGAACAAAAACACGGCAACGGTCCACAGCCGCACCGGATAAATATCGGCGCGAATGCTCTGATAATCACTGCGGATGAAGGGCAGGTGATGCAGCATGCGATTGAATACACGATCGGCATTGCACCAGACGCGCACGCTGGTGGCGGTATTCTCTTTGAAATAGCGATACGCATTAAGCGCCGTAAACCAGTGCCGTCCCGATTCATTGATAAAAACAGGATGAACCGCGCAGCCGATTTCGTCCAGCAGCCCGAAGGAGAGGAGGCTGTCCTTGCCGCCGCTGGATAATACGGCAATCCGGCCGCTGTCCGTTTCCCAGCGCTGCCAGGGCAGGTGGGTATCTGCGGCGTCCGATTTAAAGATTAGTTCGGCCTGACAATATTTTTTCAATTTCACGACGGGCAGCTCCGCTGCCGCGCCTTTGATGAAGGGATTCGGCTGCAGGAATTTGTTTACGTAAATTTCGCGCGCCGTATTTTCAAAGGCGTAACGGAAAAAGCGCTTATCCTGATTATCGAATAATCCGTGAAATACGATCTTCCGGCAGAACAGACCGTAATTTACGGCCACCTGTGCGGCAATCATTGCCGCCAGATTCACAGACAGCGGATCTTCCGGATCGAAAAC
>CAYXRA010000139.1:0-8202 GCA_964467525.1 uncultured Calditrichaceae bacterium | reverse complement strand
ATTTTCATGATTAAGTGTAATTGCAATCACCGGACTGCCGGATATGATTTGCAGGGCTTCAATTTGCCGGGGCAGCGGATGGATGGGGTATTGGGGAAATCCGTCATACGTTTTTCTGGCCGGGGCATGCTGCAAAATCAGCGCATCCGGTCTGGCGGCAGCGATAATTTCATAGCCGCCGGGATAAGCCGGATTCAGCAGACCGCCCTGTCCCTCGATAACCAGAACCTCAGCACCGGTTTCTTGCCAGGCCCGCCACACCACATGTTCGATTTCTCCGGTTAAAAAATCGTTGACAATGGAATCGAGTAAAATGCCATATTTAACGCCCTGCATCCAGGCTGTCTGGCCGGTGCCGATCATTTCCGTTTTAATGCCTTTTTCGCTGAGCGCATGAACCAGCAGCCAGGCGGTGGTGCGTTTGCCGATGGCCGAATCGCTGCCCAGTACAGCCACTTTCAGGGATTTAACCTGCTCGATTTTACCGCTGAAAAAATGCAGGTCTTTGCGTGCCGGCGGTTTGCGGATATCACGGATCGTCACCCCCTGTGCGGCGGCAAGCGCGCTGATTTCTTCATCCTCGCTGAGAAAATCATGCAGACCACAATCGATATGCAAGCCCAGTTTAATGGCTTCTTTTACCGTTATCCTTGCTTCATTATTGAGACGGCCGCCGTCCGGCGCCAGCCCGATCACAAAGTGACTGGGTAAGTTTCCGGATTCACTGTTTTTCCGATATGCTTGATCCAGGGATGCAACCACCGGAATCTGTTTTTCCCGGCCATCGAGCACACTGCCGGCATCGTAGCCGGCATGACGGGAATCAATTACTGCCAGTACCCGATACCGTCCGGTAAAACGAATCAGCCCGTGTGCTGTTTTGCCGTTTGGCGTATTAAAGGCCCGTTCACAGTAGACAATGGCTCTGTCCTGCGGTTTGTATTTCATGCGTTTCTCCCTGTGATGATGACCACATAGCGGTCGTTTTCCAGTTCTTTTTGCTGGTGCAGTTTGATCAGAGCGATCAGTCCGGCGGTGGATGCCGGTAAAACGTGCAGACCTTCTTTTTCGCGCAGGAGGCGGGAAAAGGAAAGCAGATTCTTATCGCTGGCATTAGCCGCCCAGCCTTTTGAGGCGCGGATGGCCTGCAGGGCATGATCCCCGTCGATGGAGTGCCAGTTGATCAGCGGTTCATTGATCTTCGTTTCGCGGATGGATTCGGGCACGAGATCGGGACAGCTTTCCAGATTATTCAGAAAGGCATGCACGATGGGATTTTTCTTATAGGATGAGCCGCCGATAATTCTAGGGATGCGCGAAGTTTTTCCGCGCCGGTACAAACTGAGAAATCCCTTGTAGATGCCGGCCAGCGTAGTTCCGTTGGAAACGGGAACGGCGACCATTGCCGGCGCATCACGCAGGTCATCATAAATTTCGTTGGCAATTTCGGCATAGGCGCGTAACTGAATCAGAATGTTGGCTCCGCCAGGATTGGCATCGTAGATTTCATGCTTGCTGGCATATTCCTGGGAATAGTGTACGGCCGATTCATAGTCGCCGGGCAGTCGATTGATTTCCGCACCCAGTTTTTCGATTTCCCGGATGCGGCTGGTATGGTAATCCTCGGGAATGAACACCAGGCAGCGCAACCCGGCCAGAGAGGCGGCGAAGGCACAGGCCACCCCGTAATTGCCGCATGTAGCCAGGGTAATGGCGTCGAATTCGCGGCGCAGGGCATCGATGATTTGGGCAAAGGCGATGCGGTCTTTCTGGGTGCCGGTGGGATTACCGCCCTCGAATTTAAGGTAGATGTGCCGGATGCCGAATTCCCGTTCGACATTGCGCGCTCTTACCATTGTGGTATCGCCCACTTCCGAATCAACAATATCCTCAAAAGCCTCGATGCGGCTTTCCAGCGGCTGAGCGGCATCGGCGGATATTTTTTTAAGGCCCTGCAGATCTTTGACAATCTCCGGATATTCGCCCGATGCGCCGTCGAGCAGATCGGTCAGCCGGCCGTTGTTTATATTTTTTCCATTCATTGTTTTGCCTGAATTTATTGTATGCTTCAACAGAACTTTCATTTAATGATTAACGAACAGTACCCGGATTGGAATTGCAATTATGTGCTTTCTTTTTGACCGGATTTTTTACTGTACAAATAATAGAGGCCGAGCAAAATAAAGCCGAACGGCAAAATAAGCGCCAGCAGAAGTAGAAGAACGTGTTTTATTTTGCCGCCCTTATTATTATCCTGTTTCACTGATTTTTTAAACATAGCTCAAGTTACCCCGCCGCTCTGTGAAACGGGTGACCGAGTTCCATAAACTTGTACATCCCGTCAGCATTCTTTTTCTTTCTTCAAACAATAACTGTTTGAACAAAAGTACTTTATCCTTATTCATTTCAAACCACACTAAGTATACTTACCAAATCTGCCCGGCAACCTGTTCGTCTCCGGACAGTTTTAACATTTATTATCCGCAGAATTCATCTGCAAAATTTTTTATCTTAAACTATTTATGTTCGATCCGGTGTTCTGGTTATCGTATCCGTAAAGTTTCATATTCCCAGGAAGGCATTCCGGAGGGAACTTTCGGGCAATGAATTTATCAAAAATGAAAATGCAATTCAATCATAAAAAAAAGTAAAGTGGACCCCTTTGTCAAGACTTTTTTTTAAGCCAGTCCAGATCCATCTTTAGCTTGCCTATCTCCTGATAAAGAAGACCTTGAAGCTTTTCTGAATTACTTTTCTCGTTTTTCTTGTTTGATGAAAAAACATCTTTCATCCCAGACTGAAGCTGCTTTTTCCATTGACCGATCTGGTTTGGATGCACTTCATATTCTTTGGCTAACTCATTTATGGTTTTGTCACCTTTAAGGGCGGCAAAAGCCACGCTTGCTTTAAATTCTGCGCTGTACTTTCTGCGTGTCATCTGACCCCTCTTTTGGTTCAATGTTCCACCTTATACGATGGTCCAGTTTTTGGGATCCAATATAACTTTTTTTCCCCGACCGAACGGAGCAAGTTGGCAGAAATTTGAATTAAAATAAACCTCACTCCCATCCTCTCCCCACGCGTGCCTGAACTTAGCACACACTTAACACAGGGGGATGAATTTTGGCTGTTTCTTTACTTATAATGAATTAGGGAGCTGTTAAATTAATGGCTGGAAACGCAAATAAAACCTTAGTAGAAAAAAATCTGATAAAATAATTAACCTTATTCCCTTTTTGGAAACCTTATTAAGAAAAGTATATTTAGCATAAGGTGGAGCAATAATCTTATCTTCAGGCAACTGGGCATTTTAATTGGTAAATTAAATGAGGTAATAAGGTACGGAAGCGAAGAGTAAATCTAATTTTGTACTAAGGTTCAAATAGAAAGATAGGTTAAAAAATAACTACGAAACATCCATGATTTTGCAAACACACAAAGTCATGATTAAATAGACAAAGGAAGAAGCCCCTCCCTGGCTCAGGCCACCTGCCACAGGCACCCCCTTGGGGCCTTTGGGGCAATGACGCTTGAACTGTATATTAGCGCAAACATTTAAACCAAAAAAGGGCGCCTGCCGGTTGACAAACGCCCTTTTTATTTACTTCCTTTAGGCCTAACTTTTCAGAATTTCCTCGGCCTCATGGACATCCAGATCCATAACGTAGGGAATCCCGCTGATTTTGGCCGCTTCCGGCGTTAATGCAGCAAGGTCGTCCCGGGTCATGTAATCGAGGGTGAATTTGCGGCTGCCACACATGAGCTGACGCATACCCTGGGCCAGTCGTTCGTAGTAAGTGTACAATCCCAGCGCACCGGGGGGGATTTTCTCGAATTGTTCCGCGCCCAGTTCATGACGCAGATGGGTGGCGGTTACGAAGATTTCATCCCTGCTGGTGCCGAAACGTTCCACATAAACCGGCAACTGGTTTTCCTCAATCGCCCGGCCGATTGTTTTGCCGACCATCGCCGCGGCAATCGGGCTGCGCGCCATGCCGACCAGTTTCACGTAGGGGGCGCCCAGAGCCAGTCCTTTGAAAATCTGATCTTCAAACGTAAAGCCGCCGGCTAATGCCAGAGCCGGAACGTATTCGCCCATTTCGTCCAGTTTCTTGGTATACTGATACAGCATCGAGTGCAGTTCCACCGGCGGCACACCCCACTCATTCATCATCCGCCAGGGACTCATACCGGTGCCGCCGCCGGCGCCGTCCACGGTGAGCAAATCGATTTTATATTTCGAGGAGAATTTTACAGCACGGGCCAGATCAACCGGACGATACGCGCCGGTCTTGAGAAAGACGTATTTGGCGCCGGCTTTGCGCAGCTCCTCTACGCGTTGGGCAAAGGATTCCTCGGTTACCATGCCCACGCGCGAATGGCGTTCGAATTCCTTGAATGATCCGCGCTCAAAGGCCTTAATGACGTTTGGATCGGTCGGATTGGGCAGCACCACATAACCGCGCTCGTACAAAAGCTGTGCTTTTTTGAGATCCTTGATCTTAACTTCGCCGCCGATATTTTTAGCGCCCTGTCCCCATTTCAGTTCAACGCATTCCACACCCAGTTCCTGAATTACATATTCCTGCACGCCCAGGCGGGTGTCTTCCACATTCGACTGCACGATAATCGCCCCGTAACCGTCGCGCTGAAAATCCTGGAATAATTTGACGCGCCGTTTCATATCGACCGTATCGGTCACGCGGCCGTTTTTAATCTTCGATTCCGGATCCATGCCCACAACATTCTCGCCGATGGTCAGACCGGTGCCGGCCAGCGCCGAGCCGATAGCCAGGCCTTCCCAGTTATTCTTGGCGATATTGGTCGATCCGATACCGGGAATAATCCAGGGATTTCTGAATTTCAGGCCCTTGTCGCGGCCGAATTTAACATCGAGGCTGACATTGGGAAAAATGGCCTTATCGCTGTCCGCCTCGACACCCTGGGCGCCGACGGCCGTACCCATGATGTTAAAGTGCGAATAGTCCACGGGATAAGTTTTTTCTGCGGCGGTGGTAATCACACCGAAAGGCTGCGGGTAAATAACCTCATGACCGCGATAGGCGGACTTGCCGATTTCACACATGCCGATGCATCCGTCCACACAGGTGACACACATCCCGGAAGCCGGGGTAACCGATCCCTCGGTGCGGTTCTTTGTTAACGTGGCCGCTGAAGAATTGACTCTCGAAAGTGTTGCTGACATAGTATATTTTCCTCCGTTTATGATTTTATTCTTTTATTATTTCGCATGCCACACAGGGATCCATATAGCACATCATATCGTCGAACTGTTGCTTATCCACACAGGGCGGACTGAGATTGGCGCAACCGCCGCATATCGCTTTTTCCGGTTCCGTATAGGTGCAGCGCAACTGGCAGGCCGGACAAACATAGATACAGCCGCCGCACTGCCGGCAAACATCCGAGTTAATATCGAACGGGGTGCCTATGGATCGGTTTTCGCCCCGGCCGCGAAATCCGATAGCCTGGGCCATCATTTGCTCTTTACACATTCTCACGCACAGGCCGCAAAGAATGCAGTCTTCATATTCCTGCTTAAAACGCTGCTGACGCACTTCGTGGGCCGAGGCCAGATCCTGTATCACTTTGGATTGCGGACAGGAAGCCAGCAGCAATTCGATAATCATTTTTCTGGCGCGCAGTACTCTGGCCGATGCCGTGCGCACCCTCATGCCTTCCTGCACGGGATGCGTGCAGGAGGTCACCAGTTTGGTATTGGGTGCCTCACCGATTTCCACCACGCACATGCGGCAGGCGCCGTAGGGCGACAGGCCTTCCATGTGACACAAAGTGGGGATCGGAAAGCCGTAAAATTCAGCCGCTTCCAAAATCGTGCTGCCTTCTTCTACCTGCGCATGCAGGCCGTTGAGATTAAAATTTACCATATTAATTACCTCCTGCCATCGCTTGTGCTTCTTCCTTTTGCGCCTCCTGCGTAAATTCCAGGTCGCAGCGCAGACAGCGCCGGGCTTCTTTTTTTGCTTCCTCTATCGAAAGCGATACCTCCACTTCGGCGAAATTGCGTTTACGCCATTCCACCGAAGCGCGCGGTGTTTCCACACGACCGGAAACCAGCTCCATCGCTTCCGTTTCGGGCAGCGGTTCCACATAAACCCCGGGCAGATGCACCTCTGCGGGTTGAACTAAATCGTCGCCCCGCACGTAGCGGTCGATCATCAGCGCTGCCTTTTTACCGTCAGCGATGGCCTCAATCACCGTATTAGGTCCGGTGATCACATCGCCGGCGGCAAAGACGCCCTCGCGACTGGTCATCAGTGTTTCCCGGTCGGCCTTTATCGTGTTGTAATCGGTGGTTTCAATGCTGCCCTGCTGTGCCGCAGAAATGCAGTCCTTACCCGAATCCTCGCTGATGGCCACGATCAGCGTATCCAGCTCGATCAGTTTTTCCGAGCCTTCGATGGGTACCGGACGACGTCTGCCGCTGCTGTCCGGCGCGCCCAGTTTATTTTTGATGCACTGCACGCCGAACAGGCGGCCCTGATCGGTAATGATCCGTGTCGGTGAAACCAGCGTCTCTATGGTGATGCCTTCCTGCTCGGCCGCTTCGATCTCTTCTTCGAAAGCGGGCATTTCATGCTGGGTGCGGCGATAGAGAATGGTGACGCTTTCCACATCCTTCTGGCGCAGAGCCATGCGCGCGGCATCGATTGCCGAATTGCCGCCGCCGATCACCCCCACGTGCCCCCTGGCCAGCGACTCATTGCGCAGATTGAAGGCTTTCAAAAACTCGATGGATGGATAAACACCGGGGCAATCCTCGTTTTCGATTTTCAGCGGCTTGCTCTTGTGCGCGCCCATGGCCAGCAGCACCGCCTGGTAGCCCTCTTCCATCAAACCGTCGATGGAAATATCTTTGCCCAGCGCCGTATTGCAGTTAATTTTGATGTTCTTATCCAGCAGAGAATCGATCTCTTTCTGAATCGTTTCCCTGGGCAGACGATAGGACGGAATCGCACAGAACAGCATGCCCCCCGCCTCCGGTTCCGATTCGAATACGGTTACTTTGTAACCCTTCAGCGAAAGATAATGGGCGGCGGATAATCCTGCCGGACCGGAGCCGACCACGGCTACTTTTGGCGCTTTACCATTGTGCCACTTTTCCCGTTTGGGTTTATAAACCGATGGATCTATCGAATCGGTAACAAAGCGTTTCAGCGCCCTGATTGCCACGGGATCGCCGCCGCTGGCCCCGGCCTTGCAGTGTTCCTCGCAGGGATGATTGCATACGCGGGCGCACACCGAAGGAAAGGGATTGGCTTCACGGATCACCGTATAAGCCTGCTCGTATTCCCCGCGCGAAATATGGGCCACATAACGCCAGGCCTCGGTACCGACCGGACAGGCCGACTGGCATGGCGCGCCCACCAGGTCTTTGCAGACAAACGCGTCGCACCGCTTGTCAACGATATGCCTTACATACTCTTCGCGGTAATATTTAAGCGTGCTTAAAACGGGGTTTGGCGCCGATTGCCCCAGTCCGCACATGCTTGTATCCTTAACCACATGGGCCAGTTCTTCGAGCAGATCGATGTGTTTGAGGGTGGCCCGGCCCCTGGTAATATCATCTAAAATTTCATACATGCGCTGCGTACCCTTGCGGCAGGTGTAGCATTTGCCGCAGGATTCGTCCTTCAGAAAATGCATGAAGTATTTGGCCAGATCGACCATGCAGGTGCCCTCATCCATAACAATCATCCCGCCGGAGCCCATAATGGAGCCAACCCTGGCCAGGCTGTCGTAATCGATGGGTGTATCGAACAGATGCGCCGGTATGCAGCCCCCCGAGGGACCGCCGGTCTGCACGGCCTTGATCTTTTCCTTACCCGGCGGGCCGCCGCCGATATCATAAACGACCTCGCTGATTTTGGTACCCAGCGGCACTTCCACCAGGCCGGTGTTTTTGATTTTTCCTACCAGCGAAAATATTTTAGTGCCTGTATTGCCGATAACACCCACTTTGGCGTAGGTTTCGGCCCCGCGGCTGATAATCACCGGAATGTTGGCCAGCGTCTCCACATTATTAATACAGGTTGGCCTGCCGTCGATGCCCTTAGCGATGGGATAGGGCGGACGCTGTCTCGGCTCACCCATGAAGCCTTCGATCGATTTGATCAGCGCGGTCTCCTCACCGCAGACAAAGGCGCCGGCGCCGCGCAC
>CAYXRA010000138.1:0-12406 GCA_964467525.1 uncultured Calditrichaceae bacterium | reverse complement strand
CCCCCACCCCTTCGCCCCTCCCCCGATGAATCGGGGGAGGGGTTGGGGAGAGGGCGGGGTGGGGATTTTAAACAGATGAAAAAAGTCACTGATATAATCGAAATCGCAAAACGGGTTATACGGATCGAACAGGCTGCGATAGCCGGCCTGGAAGAACGGATCGGTAATAATTTTAATCAGGCTGTTCAGATCATTTTGGAAAGCGAAGGTCGGGTTATCGTCACCGGCATGGGAAAATCAGGCGCCATTGGCCGGAAAATCGCATCCACACTTTCCAGTACCGGAACCACCGCCCTTTTTCTCCATCCCGCGGAAGGAATTCACGGCGACCTGGGTATGGTGCATAAAAATGATGTGATTATCGCGATATCCAAAAGCGGTGAAACATCGGAAATACTAAACCTGCTGCCTTCTTTCGGAAGGCTGGAAGTACCCCTGATTGCCATGACCAGTAATCCGGCATCAACACTGGCCCGCTATGCCAGCGTGAATCTGGATATCAGCGTCCGGGAAGAAGCCTGTCCCAACGATTTGGCGCCAACGGCAAGCACCACGGTCACTCTGGTTTTGGGTGACGCTCTGGCCATCGCCCTGCTGGAAGCGCGTGGTTTTACGGCGGAAGATTTTGCCCTGCTGCATCCGGGTGGAACACTGGGCAAAAAATTATTGTTGCGCGTGTCCGATCTGATGGAAACCAAAGAACAGTTACCCTTTTGCTTCGAAGAAGATGTGATGCGGGTTGCGGTGATGGAGATGGCCCACAAGCGGGGTATCTGTCCGGTAATCAATCACGAGAAACGTCTGCTCGGCGTGATCACTACCGGCGACCTCAACCGCTTAATTGAAAAAAATGAAAATTTTATGAGTGTCCCGGTTCGTGATGTTATGAACCGGAATCCCAAATTTATTCATGATGACGATCTGGCAACGATTGCTTACACAGAAATGGATAAACACCGCGTAATCGCCATGCCCGTTGTGAATCGGGAAGATAAACTAATCGGCGTCGTCCATCTGCACGATTTAATGCAGGAGGGGATTAACGGATGAGGTTCTTTTTATTGCTATTAGGCGTTCTCATTTTGTCCGCCTGCAGTTCGGAAAAAAAGGATGCGGCCGAACCCTCAGGTCAGGAAGACTTTCCCGATCAGGAGAGCTGGGAAACGACAATTATTCTTACCAGGGAGGGCGAGAAAGTCGGACATGTGCAGGCCGGTCATGTGCGTAAATATTCGAAAAAAGGTCTCACCCTGCTTGATGAAGAAATTCAGGTCGATTTTTATGATAATGGTCAGCACACCTCGGTACTAACAGCCGAGGGCGGAAAGGTTTACGGTAATGATCAGGATATGCTGGCTTATGGCAATGTTGTTGTTAAATCGGACAGCGGCATTACCCTTTATACCGATACACTGATCTGGGATAACAAAAATCAGAAAGTTATCTCTGAAATACCGGTAAGGATTACAACTCAGGATAATGATATTCTTTACGGTGATAGTTTTATTTCCGATCCCGATCTCGTTAACTACGAAATCGTTAATCCGCGCGGTAAAACAACTAAATCAATCAAAATTAATTAGGCGGGAATCGCCCGATGCATCGCCTGCTAAAAATACACTTCGCTGCAACTTTACTGGCCGCCGCATTGCTGATCGCCGCCGATCCGGATTCGGGACTGGAACTGATTCATGCGGACAAAATCGTCGGAAAAGAGGCCGATGGTCAGAAATTACGGATTCTTCTCGGGCATGTTCACTTCCATCAGGATACCATCGATATGTATTGCGATCAGGCCGTTGACGTCAACGATCAGCAATTGCTGAAGTTCATCGGCAATGTTCTGATCGATGACGGACACAGCCGGCTGCGCGCCGATTCGATCGAATATTATCCCGACAAGGATCTGGCTATTTGCAAAAACCGCGTGCGTATGAAGCGCGGCAACGATTCGCTCTATGCCGAATTTTTTACTTACAATTTTAAAACAGAGCAGGCCGCCGCCAAAAAAAATGTTTACCTGTATAATGAGGAAAACCAGGTGCAGATTTGGGGCGACTATGGCGAATATGACCCTGAAAACAAACACAGCATGGTCGAACGGAACAGCCGTTTTATGAAAGTCGATACCGCTTCCGGCGATACGCTGACTATTACGGCCCGGCAGTTAAATTATTATGACAGGAAAGAAGAAACCCGCGCAGTAGCCATTGACAGCGTAACTATAACGCAGGGGGCGTTGCGCGCGGTTTGCGATACGGCAATATATCTGCCTGAAACCGAAAAGGTATTTTTAAACCGTAAACCCTTTGTCTGGTATGAGGAAAGCGAGTTGAGCGGCAACAGAATGGAAGCCTATTTTGATTCGTTAAAGCTGCGTGAAATTTATGTTGACGGTGAAGGTATGGCAAAAAGTCTGGCCGATTCCGTAAAAATGAAATACAACGTGCTAAACGGCAGGGAAATCCGGTTTTTTATCGAAAATGATAAACCGGAAAAAATAAAAGCCATCGATAATGCCACCAGCATCTATTACCTGAAAGACGAGGATAGCGATCAGGGTGTTAATTTTGCAACGGCGGATACAATTGTTATATTTTTCGCCGAAGGCGAATTGGATAGCATACAAATCAGAGGCGGGGCAGAAGGCGTTTTTTATCCCGGTGATTACGAAGGAGAAAAAGTTTTTGAACAAGGCTCAGATGCAACATTCGGTTCTGGAAGGTAGAGAACTCGTTAAAATTTACAGTAAACGAACGGTAGTCAATGATGTCTCGGTTTCTGTGAAGCAGGGGGAAATTGTCGGTTTACTGGGGCCGAACGGCGCCGGCAAAACAACCACTTTTTATATGATAACCGGGATGATCAAACCCAATCATGGTGAAATCTTAATCAATGACAAAAAGATCACCAAACTGCCCATGTACAAGCGGGCCCGGCGCGGCGTCGCCTATCTGCCCCAGGAAGCATCGATTTTCAGAAAGCTGACCGTAGAGGAAAACTTGCTGGCAATTATGCAAATGATCGGGATGCCTAAAAATGAGCATCAGGACCGCTGTAACAGTCTGCTCGAAGATCTCAATATTACCCATATTGCCAAAAGTAAGGGTTTCAACTTGTCCGGTGGTGAACGGCGCCGTACGGAGATTGCCCGGACACTGGTTACCAATCCCAGGTTCATTCTGCTTGATGAACCCTTCGCCGGCGTTGATCCGATCGCCGTGGAAGATATTCAGAATATTGTTCACGGATTGAAGGCCAGGCATATCGGGGTTCTGATTACCGATCACAATGTGCATGAAACGCTGTCTATCACCGACCGCGCTTATCTTTTATTTGAAGGAAGGATTTTAAAAGAGGGTACCGCCGACTTTTTAGCGGAAGATGAGGAAGCGCGCAAATTGTATCTGGGAGAAAAATTTAAACTGGATCGCTAAATGAGGTTACGAAGCGGAGGTGTTCAGCTTTAATTTTTTCCGGCCTACAAATACCGTATTTTCTTTGCCAAATATTTTTTTAATAATTAAAGGCGATACAAAGTTTGTTCTCGGCAAGTGTATCCGGTTGAACGGATAAGCCGAATTTTGCAATAAAACCGAATCTTTATCTTTGTATTCGATATGATAATTATTTTTTTGAAAAATCTGGATCAGTTGATCCGTTGAAATCGAATCAAATCTGATTTTTATATTAAGCACCGGGCGGTCCGATTCATTAGGTATCGGTTGATTTCTGTTGATACAGCTTCTCCGGTACACCAGCAATGCATCACGCAGCCTCTGGTTTATTCCTTCATCATCGGAAGACTGAACATAACATCCCGGAATATTGCCGCAGGAAGCAACATGAAAATTGCCGTCGAACTCTTTTTTTACGCTTACTTTCATATACAAATTTAGTATTGGAATCTGTTTTACAGCCTGGTTTTGAATTGCAAATATAGAAGAAAAATAGCCGCAAGTCAATAAAATCAACAATATCCGTCCTTTGACACATTTTATTTATGGTTATTTGTAATCCAAAACACAGCTTATCTGATGCCCAAATTAATACTGTTAAAAATTAAAGTTCTTATGAGACAACCAAAATTATTAATTTGAGGCTTTGAGAGATAAGCCCTGGGTTCGAAACGAAGAATCTAACTGTTTGTAAAATAAATATTAAACAAATTTAGTTTTATACCGAAATAATTATTGTGCTTTTGTGTTAATTTTTTGAAAGCGTAAATGTTAATTGATCTTTTCTATGGGCGATACGGATAATGTGTGTGCATAAAAAGACTGAATGCCTGGTATGGCATGCGATTGTCTATTTGATGGAATTAATTGATTTGGAAAGTCATTCTAACTTGCGTTTTGTAAATAAATTATCGGATTTATGGATGTGAAAAAAGCAATTGTACTTGTCAAAAACAGAAAGTCAAATATAAAATTAATTGAATATCTTGCGAAGCAGACCGCTTCCGTTGATTGTATTGTCTTTAGTGTCATCGGGGAATTGCCGGTTATTTCAAATGAAAACACCTATACAGGGGCCATTATAGTTACAGACCGGATTGGTGAATCCTTATGGAAATATATAAGAATGATCAGAGACAATAATTTTCATCAATCCATTTATCTGCTTGGTACACCGAAATCCCCGGCCATTTATAAAAGATTTGAACAATTTGAAGGTCTGTTATTGATGGCAGTTTCTGAAAACCTTTACGACCAGATTAAATATTTGATATCAAAATTAGTTAATACCAGACAAAAACAGGCCGGTTCAGGAAATACGTCGGTAAAACACGAGATCAGCGATTCCGGAAATCACTTTAAAGCATTGGTGGAAAACGCCCTTGACGGGATTTATCAGAGTACGCCGGAGGGGAAAATTATTTATGCAAACCAGGCGCTCATTCGTATGCTTGGCTATGATTCTTTCGAAGAAATGCAAAAATTGCATATTGCCGGTGATGTGTATAACAGTACTGAGGAACGTCAAAATTTCAAGCGACTGATAAAAGAACAGGGTACAGTCAATAATTATTATATCAATCTGCGCAGAAAAGACGGTACGATTATCAGGGTGTCTGAGCACGCCCAACTTGTTAGAAGGCCGGATGGCAGTTTTTTATATGAAGGCGTAATACGTGATATTACAAAATATCTTGAGTTACAAAAAAGTTTAAAATATTCACAGACTTATTTAAGCGATCTGATTGAAAATGCGGATATTATGATCGATGCTTTTGATGCCGAGGACAATATTGTTATCTGGAATCGGAAGGCTGAAGAAATAACCGGCTATCGCAAAGAAGATGTCTTTGGTGATAAAAACTTTCTCAGGAAGCTTTATCCGGATAATGATTATTATGAAATGGTTATGGAAAAATCTGATCTCGAACTCAAAAAGTTAGGTCCGCAACCTCTGGAATTTGTGCTTACGACTAAGACCGGAGAAGAAAAATACATCAAATGGACGTCGATGCACATTGACACCGAGCGCTATGGTACACTTAATGTTGGTTTTGGCGTTGATTTAACGGAAACGAAGCGACTCAGGAAAAAATTACTTCAAGTACGCCGGAATGAATTGAAAGGCGATTTAGCGAACCGGTTTATCAGAATCTTGGAAAAGAACATCACACAATGTTTGCATGCAATCCGGGATAATCTTGATCAGACAGATCAGGCCAATTTCATTGAAGGTCGGCTAAAGCCCATGCAAAAAATATCCCAATGGTTAATGGAAATAAATCAGGATCAGGAAGTAATTAAAACCCACGATATAAATAAACATATTCAAACTGTTTCGGATTTGATCAGCCATATTCTGTCTCAGCAAATCGATTTTAAACAATATCTGCATGCTGATTCAATGATTGAAGCTGCATCCGGGGATATATACAGTTTACTAATTAATTTACTATTAAATGCTCTGGAAATGATGCCCGTGGGCGGCGATTTAATTATCAGCAGTGCCTCCGTGAAAACAAATGATATAGCACGACTCAGGCCGTTGCAGCCTGAAAATAATGCTTTCGTACAAATCACATTAAACGATACCGGCGTCGGTTTGAGTGAAAAGGATAAAAAATTGCTGTTCGAGCCCCAGGCGGGCGGATGTGATAATATGGACAGCTCAGGCTGCGGACTGAGCGTAGCCCGCCGGATTACCGATAAATACAATGGATACATTTTCGTAGATTCGAAAATAGGACACGGCACACAGGTCGATGTCTTTTTACCTGAAGCTGCATCAAATGCCCGGGATGAAGAATCAGCAGAAAAACATCAAACCGCTAATATAAAGGATGGTACGGTTCTTGTTGTCGATGATGAAGTTGTAATAAGAGACCTGATGTATGATGTACTCAGCGATAAAGGATACTCTGTATATACAGCCAGCGATGGTGTTGAGGGTATAAAGATTTTTAATGAACATCCGGATAAAATCGATTTGGTAATTTTAGACATCATCATGCCGAATATGGACGGAAAAGAAATGTTTGATCAGATAAAAGCCATTAACAAGGATGTAAAGATTATCGTAATATCAGGATTCAGTAAACCGAAAGTAAAAGAATCTCTGCAAAAAAGCGGTGTTGACGGTTTTATTGCCAAACCCTTCAATATCGCGGATATGCTTGTACAGATCGAACAACTGCTCAGTTAATCCTCTTTTAAAAAATTATAGCAATTAATAAAAAGAATTTGTAATTTACTATTAATGCATTGTGTATTTATGTAATTATTGTTCGGATTTAGGCTAATAATCCAGTGAAAGGTGAACTGATTGGAGACCAATCAATGAAAAAGGTATTAATTTTAGGAAGCGATAACGCCTGCCACAGTCAGATGATGGCCGCACTTGTCAAACATATTTCCTTTAATCGGATTGATGTGCAAAGTGCCGGTTTGAAGCCTAAAAAGATTCATCCCATGTTGATAAAAGTTCTGCAGGAAATTGGCATTGATATTTCCGATGAAAAACCAAAATCAATTAATGAGTTCATTCATTCGAAATTTGACGTAATCATTACAACGACCGAGGACGCCCGCGACTGGGTTAATAACTTTTTAGGCAGTTCAACAAAAATTCACAAATCTTTTGATGATCCGCGCAAAGTAAAAGGCAGCAGTTTTGAACGGGAAAATGCATTCCGTGAATTACGGGAAGAAATCAGTGAATGGTTAAATGAATTTATATCACGTCACCGGCTGGTTCAATAAAACACTTTTAACCCGCAAATTGGTGTTTATTAAATTCAATTTGTGCTATTGAAGCAGTGCAATTACACCCAGGCATCCCAGTAATTATCCCCGAAATCATATCCCCGGATTTCGACCCAAACGTAAATAACGGCATCCAGCGTATTGTCATCCAAACTTTCAGAATTATCTGTAAAATTATCCAGCCGCCCAATCATAAAAATGACTGAGCGAATGCTTTATTTGTTCCGGATCGATATTGTATTCAGCCAAATTCATTCTGTACCATTCAGGTCCATTATTAATTTGCCAGTTAAATTCGTTTTTACGTAACCTCAGAGCGAAAGGAACTGAAAAGAGACGCCGCGGCTCGGAACATTTCAGTATACCCTGCATCGGCCTGGTAAGTATGAGTTCCATAATCCGGACGGGAACGCGCTGAGTCACATTAATCTCAGCAACAACCGCTTTTAAGATTGTCTGTTTGTATGATTCGTAAAGCTGCCAGTCTGCTTCGTACATATGTGGACTCTGTTTTTTTTATAGCCCAAAACGTGATTGGGAGTAAATATTAAAAAATCGGCCATACATGTCAACTTTCAAAATGCAGCTTGCAGGGAATCAGGGATTTCGACCACAAAAGTTACTAACGAGGGAATATTAGGCTCATGAAACGTATTAATAGATTTCGCATCGATCTCAGTCAGTGATGCTAATTATGTCTGGCTGTTTAATGATTTTTAATGAAACGGTTAATGGTTCAGGCAAGTATAAAAGATTAACAAAAACGGCGGTTTTGAATCTTTACAGAATCACTAAAGTAAAAAGCTGTAAATCCCGAATATATCAAAACCGGAATAAAAACGGGACTTTTCAATTGTATAATTGTATATTGGATAATTGTCATCGGCATAATGATATTGTCATATTAAGTTAAAGCATTTTGCCAGTGATAATAATTAACGGAAAAACGATGCAGTCGATCAGGAAAGTAAGCTTGAGTATATGAGTATACATTGTTTAAACCGCAATAAAATCAAAGAATTCTAACATAAATATTAAGGAGATATAGCTATGCCTGAAAAGAATGATGAAACAAAGGAAACAAAAAAATCGACAAGCGAATCGTCGGATAAAAAATCGGATGCCGGCAGGAAAACCAGTACCAGTAAAAAAGGCACCAAATCAACAACTGCAAAAAAATCCACGGTAAAGAAAAAAACTTCAGCTTCCGTTGGCGACAAAAAGGAAACCGAAAGCAAATCAACTGCAAAATCGACGACACGGAAAAAAACGACAAAGCATAAGCCTGAAACCAGGTCAACCACTTCCGGAAAATCGACATCGGCAAAAATAACCGCCAAATCGACCACGGCTCCGAAAACAACCGCACAAAAATCAAAGCCTAAATCAAAATCCGAACCGAAACCAAAGAGAACAGCCCCAAAGACGACAAAAACAAAAAAAGAACCGCCTGCAAAAGAGAGCGGAAAAAAGCCGGAGGAAACGACTTTTATCGACAGTACTTCTGAAAATATAGAACAGGGTGTAAAAGCGGTGGGTGATAAAACCAGCGAAGTCATCTCGGATATCACAAAAAAAACTTCGGTGTTTGCCGATTCGTTTTATAAGCGCCTCAGAGAAAGCGTATCCGAAGTTTATGAAGCCGGAACCAGAGCCGCGGATGGTCTCGTTGAAACAGCCCAGCGGTATACCGATAAATATAAAAACAGAACTGAGATCAGACGGTTGCAGCAGGAACAGGAAAAACGATATACCAAATTAGGGGCATTGATATTCGAACAATATAAGATTGTCGGTATTGACGCTGATGCTTTGTTCAAAGAAAAAGAGATAAAAGATATTATCAATGAAATTAATGAACAGGCAAAGGAAATTGTAGAGCGGGGTAAAGCATTGGACAAAGAAGCGGGTAGTTAATCCTCTGCAAAAAGGCAGTTTTTTTCCGCTTCGCCCAATTGCTCTATGATTTTTTGCCGTATTGGAAAACAAAAATTAGCACGAGGGAAAAATGGACATTATTGATAAAATTAAAAAGCAAATCGAACAGATCAGCAAAAAAACACCCCAATATCGCGATGAAGCGGTTAACCGGATAAAATCCGTTGGCGATAGAGGCCTGGAATACACCAGGGAATTTTTAGAAGAAATGACCGATAAAGTTTCGGACCTGACGGCCGGGACAAGAATAAAATACGAAATTCGAGATCTTGAGGAAAAACGCGATTTTGCTTATTTAAACCTGGGTAAAATGGGATTTTTGTATCTTTCCGGTCATAAAGAAGCCAAACAATTCAAAAAGCCTTTTGAACGGCTTGTAGAACAGGTACATCAGATTGATTCGGAAATCCGGGAGCTGCAAGAAAAATATGAAGCCCTCAGAAAGGCCCGCTCGGATAGTTATATATTTGAAAAATTGGGCAATGATCTTATGGAAGCGGGGGCGATTATTGATCAGGCCTTTATTAACGATAAATCAAACCTCGTCAATAAATTGCTGAAAGAAATCCGCTTGCCCAAAGATACACTGATATCTGCAATTAAGCGCAATGATGAAGTTATCATTCCTGATGGCAACACACAATTACTGGCCGGTGACCTGGTTACGGTTATCGGCAGGAAAGATGACGTCAATAAAATAATCAGGCGGATAACTGCCGGATAAACAGCATTTTTTATAATTGTTGTAAACGAAGATGCTTTGCGAAATAGATGGTAAGGTTTATTGAGCTTACCGGCAGGGTAGTTTGCATTCAGTATAATATTAAAGGCTGCAATTTTTAAAGAAAATTGCAGCATTAAAAAAGGCGGACCACCAAATTGGTTAACGAAAAGATTGATCAGGTTCACAATTTTATCCAGCGATTTATCGGCATAGCGCCGGCAGTGCAGCTAAGAATTTTTAATTCGATTCTTATTATTTTTGTTTTATGGCTGATACGAACGATTATCATCCAGATCGTCTGGCGGCGTACTGAAGATGCGCAAATCCGTTATCGATGGCAAAAATCATCGAGCTATACAGCGGCGACAATCGGTATCCTGCTGGTTGGACGGGTTTGGTTCGAGGGGATTCAATCTCTTGCAACTTATCTCGGGTTGCTCAGTGCCGGCCTGGTCATTGCCCTGAGGGATTTGGTAACCAGTCTGGCCGGCTGGTTGTTCATTATCTGGCGCAGCCCAATTGCCGTAGGAGACCGCATACAGATCGGTAATTTTCGCGGTGATGTTATTGATATCAGATTGTTTAAGTTCACCCTGCTCGAAATCGGGAACTGGGTCGATGCCGACCAGAGTACCGGTCGTCTGATTCATGTGCCCAACAGTATGATCTTATCAGATATGCTGGCCAATTACAGCAAGGGATTCCAGTTTATCTGGCATGAAATTCCGGTTCTTTTAACCTTTGATAGCAACTGGGAAAAAGCGAAAGAAATTTTGACGGAAATCGCCAACCGCCACGCCCTGCATATTAGCGATGCCGCAGAACAAAAAATAAAGCAGGCCACCCGCAGATTCATGATATCCTACACCAAACTGACGCCGACGGTTTATACTACGGTAAAAGACAGCGGCGTCTTGTTAACCATCCGCTATCTGATATCTCCGAGAAAACGGCGGGGCAGCGAGCAGGAAATCTGGGAAGAAATTTTGCGATCGTTTGCTAAAAATGATGATATTGAATTTGCCTATCCTACACAAAGATTTTATAACAAAGCCATGGAAGGAAAACCGGGGACGCGCCGAAATCAATAACAATGATGCAAAATAAACATCAGATTTTGAATGTCCGGGAAAAATCGTTCAGGTGCATGATGTCATAAATCCACGCACAAATGATATAATCAATCTCAGTTTATCCTTGATTTTAAAAATCGCAACTTCTAAATTGATATTAGTTATTTATGTTTATTTGCCAAAGCGGAAATTTTGAATCCAAACGTAACGAGGAGAAAAAATGAGCAAATTAAATCTGAAAAAAGCCAGTTTCGCGACCCTGTGCGTTCACGGATCGGGTGGCGTGGATGAGGCAACCGGAGCTTTAAGTATCCCCATCTATCAGAGTTCGACCTTTGCCTTTAAGAATGCAAAACATGGCGCCGATATTTTTTCAGGTGATCAGGAAGGCTACGTTTATACCCGGATTGGCAATCCCACACAGGCCGCTCTGGAAAGGGAAATGGCCTTTCTGGAAGGCGGAGAAGCCGCGTTGGCATTTGGCTCCGGCATGGCTGCTATTTCGAGCATCATCTTCTCCCTGTGTGAGTGCGGAGATAATTTTGTTTCATCAGATACGCTTTATGGCGGAACACATAGCTTGTTCATTGAAACGCTGCCACGCATGCAGATTGAAGCCAAAGAAGTGCAAACTACCGATCCTGAAAATATTGCCAAAGCGATCGATGATAAAACAAAAGCAATTTATATCGAAACTCCGGCAAATCCCACCCTGACCATAAGCGATCTGGCCGAAGCGGCAAAGATTGCGAAAAAACACAAAATTCCGCTGATTGTTGACAATACCTTTTCAACGCCCTATTTCCAGCGACCGCTCGAGCTGGGCGCGGACATCATCGTGCATTCGGCTACCAAGTATATCGGCGGTCATGGCGATACGGTTGCCGGTGTTGTGATCGGTAAAAAAGATTATATTGATGATTTACGCGGCCGGTTTCTGCGCGACCTGGGCGGTATAATCAGCCCGTTGAACGCCTGGCTTCTGGTGCGCGGACTTAAATCACTGGCGGTACGGATGCAGCGACACGAAGAAAACGCCATTAAAATTGCCAAGTTTTTGCAGTTTCATCCGAAAGTGAAACAAGTCTGGTATCCGGGTTTAACCACCCATCCGCAGTATGAAATTGCCAAAAAACAGATGAGCGGTTACGGCGGCATGGTAAGTTTTGAAGTTAAAGGCGGCAGAAAGGCCGGCGAGAAACTGATGAATGCGGTAAAACTCTTCACACTGGCGGTCAGCCTTGGTGATGTTGATTCTTTAATTGAGCACCCCGCATCCATGACCCATTCCACTTATTCACCGGAAGAGCTGGAAGAGGTCGGTATTTCGGAAAGCCTGGTCAGACTTTCCGTGGGTATTGAGGATGCACGGGACCTGATCGATGATCTGTCACAAGCCAGACCATGCCGACAACGAGCGCTCCCCATGCGTTGAGTGACAGCATCAGCAA
>CAYXRA010000137.1:0-12407 GCA_964467525.1 uncultured Calditrichaceae bacterium | reverse complement strand
ACGCTCCCAAAGGGATCCCCTCGGGATAAGACACAAAGAATTAATAACTTATGAAAGTCATTGCAAAAAATTCAGTTTTAAATTGATAATTCAGAATTATTTTTAATTTTAAGCTTTTTAACACTTTGCGTTCTTTGCGGCTTCTGCGTGATGAATTTTTCTGGTTAAAATCGCGTCTTAGGCAATTAAATGAATTCACCAAAACTAGCGGATGGAAGCGGAATAATATTTGAAGCTGGTGCGCGTGGAAACCGCCGAAGTACTTTCCGTTACAAAATTGAAAATAGACTATCGTCTGGGATTATGAGGCGCGAGTTTGCGTTCCGTCCGCAAAAACTAATAATCAAAAAAAGCCCGGAAAATCATTGATCCGGGCTTCTACCAGTAAGGAGACGTAAATTAAAACTAATTTGTTTCTACACCCAGAACTTCTTTCATGGCCTGTTTGATAGCATCTTTTGGCAGGGCGCCTACGGCCATCTGCGGTTTTTCATCTTTAGGTACGAAAAGCATCGACGGAATACTGCGAATGCCGAAAGCCCCGGCCAGTTCCTGTTCCTGTTCCGTGTTCACTTTGTAAATATTTACTTTTCCCTGGTACTCTTCGGATAATTCCTCCAAAATCGGGGCGACCATCTTGCAGGGCTGACACCAGTCGGCATAGAAATCTATAATACAGGGTAAATCACCTTCGAATTTCCAGTCTTTGTTTTCTTCATAATTGAATACTTTGTTCAAAAAGTCATCTTTGCTTAAGTGTTCAGTCATATTTTTACTCCGTTTAATGTTCAATTTTAACTTTCTACTGTTTTCATTTAGTTGGTTTGATGTAAGAAACTGAAAAAGGTTACGAATTACTCGAAATAAATTTTTCTTGATTAATATTGCAGAAAGTAATGGATACTATTACATAAATTTAAACAACATTGTCAACTAAGGAGGTGAGCGCTATGCAACGATACCCTTTTCATCGTCATCACGAGAAGCGCCAGCGACGGAGTGATCCCAATCGGCATTGGATTGCTTCGTCATTCCGCCGATGCGGAATAACGCGCAATGACAGCCATAATTGTTATCGCCATACATGGATAGCTGTCGCAGGAAGAACGTCAGTGCCCCTGTGATACGGCCAATGTATTTCAGAATTGCTGCTTATGACAAATTTGACTTTTTTCACATTTCCTGATAAATTTATATGCTTTAAAATAAGCCGGAGTGGTGGAATTGGCAGACGCGCTGGATTCAAAATCCAGTCCCCTTCGGGGGGTGTCGGTTCGAGTCCGACCTCCGGTACTTGAAATGCAGAAGGGTTTGGGAAGTCTGTCATATTCTTCCTGAACCCTTTATTTATTGCGAGATTCTATCATAAAAAACCCTATTTTATAGAATATAACAGGAAGTGTATATGTCAAAGAAATCAATGTTTGACAGGGAACCGGACATTGTTCCGCCGGAAGTTCGGAAAGGCATGTCCGTTCAGGAACTGATCGAATTAATGGGACGGACGTCTTTTGAAGCCCGTAACGTCCAGCGGGGCGCGGCGCTTTATAAGCGGATGATTAGTGAAAACGATACCATCTGGCTGGGCATCGCCGGCGCAGGCATCGCCGGCGGGATGGGCGGTATGGTTATTTCACTGCTCGAGGCAGGATTTATTGATGTGATTTGCTCGACCGGCGCGCAGATTTATCACGACCTGCACTTTGCCTTCGGTTTACCGGTGAAAGCGATCCATCCACACTGGAACGATGATCAGTTGCGCAAGCACGGCGACACCAGGATATACGATATCGGGATTCGCGAAAAAGAGACCCTGGAAGCGCAGGATGAACTGATTCGCGGCTTTGTCATGGAAAATCATGAAACGCTTGCCTCTGAACCGCTGTCAACCTGGGAATTTAATTATTTACTTGGCAGATGGGTAAAAGACAAGGCCCGTTATCCGGAACGCAGTTTCGTGGTTAAAGCCGCTGAACTGGGCGTACCGGTATTCTGGGACTCCCTGTCCAATCATTCCATAGCCATGAATCTGGTGCGCACCGACCGCGAAGGTTTTCCGCTTACGCTGTCTGCCCAGAAAGATATTTTTGATTCGGCGGCGATCTCTTACGCAGCGGGCGGCTCCGGTTTTGTTGAACTGGGCGGCGGCGGACCAAAGAATTTTATTCAGCAAACCGGGCCGACGGTCAGCCAGATAATGCATATCGATTTTGAGGGCGCGGAACGCGGTCTGCAGATCGGCACCGCCGTGGAACGCGAGGGCAGTTTGTCCGGCTGCACTTTCAGCGAATCGGTTACCTGGGGCAAATACCGTTCGGCCGATCCGGTAAATCTGGTGCAAATCTGGGGCGAATACAGTATCGTTTTTCCCCTGCTTACCGCTTACGTTATCGAATCATGCCCGAAGCGCAAACCAAAAATGTTAATCGATCAAATGCCCGAACTGATCACTAAACTGGAGCAGGCGCGATGAAACTTAATGAAAAGCAATATTTGGGATTGGAATCCGATGCAGTGGATTTTGACAGGTCCGGCGTGGTGGTTATTCCATTTGGCTATGAAGGCGGCGTTTCTTACGGAAAGGGAACGGCGTACGGACCGCAGGCCATTATCGATGCTTCCTGTCATCTGGAATTATACGATGTGGTTTTAGGACTCGAACCGGCTTCAGCGGGCATCTGTACGGTGGCTCAACCGGATATTCCGCACGATCCGCAGCGGATGGCAAATACAGTATATGAAAATATCAAAGCGCTTCTTGATCAAAATAAATTTGTCGTAGCCATCGGCGGCGATCATTCCATTTCGGGCGGTTTCTGCAAAGCCGTTGCCGAAAAGTACAAACGTTTCTCGGTGATTCAGTTAGACGCCCACGCCGATTTGCGTCACGAATATGAAGGCAGTATTTACAGTCATGCCAGTGTGATGGCCCGCATCCGTGAAATGACCACGCACACCATGCAGATCGGTATCCGCAGCATGTCCATTGAAGAAGCGCAGCTTGTCAAAGAAGAGAACATTACGCTTTACACAATGGACCGTCTGCGCCGCGGACAATTTGATTTAACGGCGGCGTTAATCGCCTTACCCGACCCGCTGTTCATTACCTTTGATCTGGATGTATTCGACTGGAGCGTAATCCGCAGCACCGGTACCCCGGAGCCCGGCGGACTGCTCTGGGACGAGGCGCTCGATCTTTTGAACAGCATCTTTTCCGTAAAAAATGTCATCGGCTTCGATGTGGTTGAATTATCACATAACGAACAGGATCCCAACTCGGCCTTCGCCGCGGCTAAACTGATTTATAAAATGATCGGAATGAAATTTTTCGGCGACAGCCGCTGACCGGGATGCCGCCATATTGCAGTCATCTTAGGGAAATATAGCATGCAAAATTTAATCCGTATTTTTATCGTTGCTCTGACGGCATTGTTTTTTTTCACCTGTGCTTCTGCGCAAAAGCAGGCTGCTTTCGATATGAAAGCGGATGACCAATGGCGCGCCGTTCATCTGATTACTTTTGAAACGGCAGATGATCTTAAGACGCTTGTTGGCATGATCGATGATTTTGCCGCTGCCGGTATTAATGCAATCATTCTCGAAGTGGATTATAATTTCGCCTATCAGTCCCACCCCGAATTGCGCCGCGGTGAAAATCCGATGACCAAAACGGGCATCGAAAAAATCAAAGCACAGTGCCGGGCGCGGGGAATCGAACTGATCCCTGAATTCCAGTGTCTCGGCCATCAGTCCTGGGCCAAAGAAACCTATCCGCTGCTTACCGAATACCCGCACTTTGATTTAACGCCGGGCGCTTTTGCCAATAATGACAGCATCTATTGCCGCGAATGGGATCCGCTTAATCCTAAGGTCAATGAAATTGTTTTCGCATTGATGGATGAACTGATCGAAGCTTTTGATCCGGATTATTTTCATGTGGGCATGGATGAAGTGTTTTTACTGGGTCATCCGCTATCTCCTTCAAGCAAAGGCAAAGATCCGGCAAAGATTTATGCGAAGGCCGTGAAAGATATGCACGGCCATCTGGTAAAAAATCGCGGTTTGCAAATGCTGATGTGGGGCGACCGTTTGATCGACGGCAATAAATTTGGTTACGGCGAATGGGAAGCGGCGCTCAACGGCACCGCCCCGGCCGTGGATATGATCCCGAAAGATATTATCATCTGCGACTGGCATTACGAGGTGCGCGAAAGCTATCCGTCCATTCCCATGTTTCTTGAAAAAGGTTTTCGCGTGCTGCCCTGCGGCTGGAAAAATACGGAAGCCACCAAAGCATTAATCCGATATGCCCGAAAGCAAAATGATCAGAAAATACTGGGACATCTGTTCACCACCTGGGGCGTTCCGGCCGGCGACATCCTTGAGTTTGAGCCGATCAAAGCCGGCCTGAAACTGATGACCGGGGAACAGGATTTTACTATGATTAATCACCGCAAATAATTCTACCTGCATTTCAGTAAAAATTGTTTAGAATTCCATACATTGCTTAAATATAAAAAGCCTGGAATAGGTGGCCAGCGATAAATTCAATCCCCTCTCTGTCCCGCCCGGGCGGGATGGGGGGGGATACATGGGGTGAGGCCTTTTCTGATACCGCGTAGCGGTTAAATATCGGTAGCCCAGGGTAAGCGATAGCGCAACCCCGGGTTAATAATTTACTCCAGGAATCCTGAAGGGATTCAATAATTTTGAATCCGCCACTTCGCCAGAAATTTCGAATATTATAAAATTCATTTTAATATCCTGATGATAACGGTATATTTCTCAAGCTTTTTTAATTTATATCCTCCATGTGAAAAAAATTTCAACTTTCTTGAAACATTTATTGCAGAAAGGTGTATATTGAACGAATTTATTTACCGAACGGTAAGTAAGTAAATTTTTAAATAAATCCTTTAGGAAAAATATGAATAAAAATATTTCAGCTGATTCGACCAAAGCACAACAAACAAAAGAAAAAATTTTTATGGTTGCGGCGCGTCTTTTTGCGGAAAAGGGTTTTAATGGCGTTTCCATGCGCGAGATATCGGAACTGAGCGGCGTAACCAAACCCACGATATATTATTATTTTGTAAACAAGGAAGGCATCTATTCCAGTTTGCTTGATGCCGGTATTGAATCGGGTCGACGGCAATTACATGCGATCGCTGACGAGCCGGGACCTGTTAAAATCAAACTCATCAAAATCGTTAAACAGCGGTTCAAACTGGCCATTGAAAAGCCCGAATTTACAAAATTTGTGCAGACCCTGTTTACTTCATCAGATAAACTGCCCTTTCTGGATCGCTATGTCGCCGAGGCCAAGCATGAGCGCCGGCGTATTGCCGATCTCATTCAGAAAGGCATCAACAGCGGTGAATTCGGGACCACGGCCAATCCGGCCTTAGCCTGCGAAATATTTATCGGCACCATTTCACACTTTATATGGAAGCAGCTTAACGGCGATCAGATGATCCTGTCCGATGATCTGGCCGAAGCCATCGTAGATCTGCTTTTCAAAGGACTTAACGAATAAAAGCAAGTACTGAGGAGGATGACTATGAAAACCCTTAATTTAACAATCTTTACATTTCTGATATTCTTTTTTCTGATTTCGGGATCCGCAATTGCTGATGGCAAGCTGGTGCTCGATCTGGAAACGAGTCTTGACCTGGCAATGAAGAACAATCCCGATCTGAAAATCGCAGAGAAGGAAATGAAAAAATCGAAGGTGGCGGTCTGGCAAGCTTATTCAACTATTCTGCCGCGGCTGGATGCTTCGGCCGGTTTTCAGCATAGCTGGGAGGTTCAAAAAAGCACGATTCCCAATTTCATCAAAACGATGATGGGACCTTCGGCGCCTCCGGGCATGCCCGATTATGTTGAAATTGCTTTCGGGCTGGAAAATACCTTTAACTACGGGGCTACTTTTTCACAGCCGCTGTTTCTCGGCTGGGCGGGCATTGCCGGTATCAATACTTCCAAAGCGGCAGAGCGCGCCGCCGGGCACAATGTGCAGATGAAACGGCAGAATCTGATTTATCAGACAGCCAATGCTTTTTATGCCTGTCTTCTGGCCAAAGAACTGGTGACCGTCCAGGGTGAAGCCCTGGAACAGGCCAAAATGAATCTTGAAGTTGTGCAAAAAAAATATAATGTCGGTATGGCTTCGGGGTTCGATAAAATGCGTGCCGAAGTGGAAGTCGCCAACATGCGTCCCGATCTGATCAGCGCCAGAAATAATTTTGAATCGGCAATTACCCGATTGCGCACGGTGATGGGTGTTGCGAAGGATACGGATATTGAAGTGACCGGCGCATTTACATACAGCGAAGACGCGTTTGCCAGCCGCTCTCTCGAAGACCTGCAGCAAACGGCTTTGAAAAACCGTCCGGAATATCTGGCTTTGAAGGAACAGAAACAAATGTCCAAAGAAGGCATCACTATTGCCCGCAGCGAATTTTTACCCAAGCTGTTCTTTCAGACGGAATATTCCTATATGGCCATGCGCGATGATTATCAGTTTGCTCAGGATGATTTCAACAGGGGTTTTACTTCGGCGCTGAGTCTGCAGATTCCATTATTCAGCGGATTCAGCTCGGTAAAACAATATCAGAAAGCCAAACTGGATTATAAGATTACGCTGGACACGGAAAAACAATTTCGTGACGGCATCGCTGCCGAAGTGGAAATCGCCCATAACAAATTCAATGAAGCAAAGGAAAAATTCTTTTCAGCGAAGGAAACCGTGGCTCTGGCGGAAGAGGCGCTGCGACTGGCCAACCTGATGTACGAAGAAGGGGCCAATATCCAATTGGATGTGATCAATTCGCAACTGGCGCTGACCCGGGCTAAAATGAATTATGTCAGTTCGCTTTATGATTATCAGGTAGCGCGATACCAACTGCGCAAAGTTAGCGGTTGTCTGCGTGAACTCATTTAACTTTTATTGAAGCTTTAAAAACAGGGAGTCATACAATGAAAAAAGTGTTTTTATTCTTAACCATTCTGAGCTTAATGTTCGCATGCATCACCGGTTGCGATAAAACGTCGGATGAAGCCGAAGCCGAACGCGTACCCGTCGAAGTTGAACCGGTAACAAAAGGAAACGTAAAACAGTCATTAAGCTACAACGGAGATATCAAAGCGGAATTTCAAGTCAAAGTATTCTCAAAAATTCCCGACCGTATCGAGCAGATCTTTGTGGAAGAGGGCGACTTCGTAAAAAAGGGTCAGCCTATAGCAAAAATTTTAGCAACAACCATCGAACAGCGTGTCCGTCAGGCAAAAGCGGCGCTGGTGGCGGCAAAGGCCCAGGAAGCCAATCTGCTGGTCGAGCTGGAACGGGCCAGGCGGCTTTATAAAGAAAATGCCATGAGCAAACAGCAGTACGATGCCATCCACACGCAATACGAGTCTGCCCAGGCCCAGGGGGAACAGGCGCAGGCGGCATTGACCAGCGCTAAAAGTCAGTTAGATGATGCCACAATCAGCGCGCCGATCTCAGGCATCATTGGCAAGCGCAATTACGAAGCAGGCGATATGGCCAATCCATCGATGCCGCTGGTTACCATTGTACAGATGGATCGGGTGAAAATTATCTTCGACGCCACGGAAAAAGATCTTGGCAAACTGGCCGTCGGTCAGGAGGCGAAAGTCATGGTACGCAGCTATGCGGATCAGGCATTCCACGGTAAGGTGACTAAAATCAGTCCGGTGCTCGATCCGATGACGCGCATGGCGGAGATCGAGGTTTTAATCGATAATGCGGATAAAAAACTGAAACCGGGGATGTATGCCCAGGTAGAAGTTACCACCGGCATCATTGGTGATGTCATCGTCGTACCGCGTCACGCCACGGTGGAAAATACCACCATGGAAAAAGTAAGTGGTGAAGATCAGGTCGTGAAGAATTATTATGTCTTCGTGGTTGATAAGAATCAGGCATTACAGAAAAAATTAGACGTGCAGTATGTCAATCACCACTGGATTGCTGTTAATGACGGGGTTGCTCCGGGCGATTCACTGGTGGTGCTGGGACAAAATAATTTACGTGATTCAATGTTAGTAAGCGTAGTAAATCAGAAAGGTGAGGACCAATGAAAATAACACAAACGGCCATCAAACGCGGCGTCACCTTTTTTATGATCTATATGATTGCGGTGGGATTCGGCCTTTTTTCCCTGTCCCGCCTGAAGCTGGATCTCTATCCGGAGATGGAGTTTCCGATGGTCGCCGTTATCACCCAATATACCGGCGTCGGTCCCTATGATATCGAAACCGTGATCACACGCCAGGTGGAAGAAACGATTGCCTCGGTTGAAAATGTTAAAACAGTCAGTTCCACATCGATGCAGGGACTCTCGGTAATTATGCTGGAGTTCGAATGGGGCGCCGATATGGATCAGGCTGAAATCGATGTGCGCAATAATCTGGAATTCGTTAAAGATGCCCTGCCCGATGATATCAGTCAGCCGATGGTATTCGCATTCGATCCGGCTTCGCAGCCGATCCTGTATCTGTCAGTCTCATCCGAGCTGCACGGCCAGGCGGAACTGCGCCGAATTTCGGAGCAGGATATCGAACCGCGACTCGAGCGCATCCCCGGCGTAGCTGCTTCATTCACCAGCGGCGGCATGCGCCGTGAAATAAAAATATTGGCTGATCCGGGCCGCCTGCGCGCCCACAACGTGAGCATTCAGCATCTGGTCAATGCCCTGCAGACGAACAACCTGCAGCTGCCTTCGGGCTGGATTGACAGCAAGCAGCAGGAATTTACCCTGCGCACCGCCGGTGAATACGCCGATCTCGAACAGATCGAACAGACGGCGGTTTCGATGATCAACGGATCGGTTGTCCGGGTGAAGGATGTGGCCGATGTCGTCGACGGATTTGCCGAACAGCGTAATAAAGTCTGGTCCAATAATAAACCGGCAGTCATGCTGATGGTGCAAAAGCAGTCCGACGCCAATACCGTCGCCGTCAGCCGCAGCGTCACCGAACAGCTTTCGTCAATCGAAAGCGCCCTGCCGCGCGGGGTTAAACTGGAAACGATCATCGATCTTTCCACATTCATCAACCGTTCGATGGCCAATCTGGGCAGCACGGCCCTGCAGGCCATCGGACTGACACTGCTGGTATTGCTCTTTTTCCTGCGCAATATCCGCAGTTCGCTGATTGTGGCTGTTTCCATTCCGACTTCAATGATCGTCACTTTCGCCGTGATGGATCAGGCCGGATTGACGCTAAACATCATTTCCATGGCCGGCCTGGCGCTGGCTGTCGGTATGCTGGTGGACAATTCGATCGTTGTGCTGGAGAGCATCTTCAGATACCGTGAAGAAGGGGCGCCGATCCGCGAGGCTTCCGATAAAGGGGCCAGCGAAGTGGCCATGGCCATTACAGCATCCACGCTGACAACGCTGGCCGTATTCCTGCCGGTGCTGTTCGTGCCCGGACTGGCCGGCGCTTTGTTTGAAGATATGGTTGTTACGATTGTTTTTTCGCTGACCGTTTCGCTGATTGTGGCGCTGACCCTTATTCCGTTGCTGGCTTCGCGTTTTTTGATGCTCAGAGAGAAAGCACGCAAAATTGCATTGTTTGAAAAGATGGCTGCACGTATCACCGACTGGTTAAGTGATCTGCAGTCGTTTTATTCACGGTCGCTGAACTGGTCGCTGGATCATCGTAAAACGGTTGTTTTTACTGCATTTGGATTATTTATCCTGTCCATCGTTACTGTAGCGAATCTGGGCGGAGAATTTTTACCGGAAAATGATATGGGATTCATCACCATTGCCGTTGACCGCTCGCCGGGCGCCAGCCTGGAAGCGATGGAAGTGAGCATGCACCGCTTAAACGAAATTATTCTGGAAGAGGTGCCCGAAGCGGAAATTGTCTACAGTAATTTCGGTCAGGGCGAGGGCATTATGGCCCTGTTCTCTTCGCGCAGTTCCAGCGAAGGGGATATCACCATTCGTCTGAAGAATCTGAGCGAACGCGACCGCGATATGTTTGAAATCCAGAATGACCTGCGCAAGCGGTTTGATGAACTGGCCGATGTCAACGCCCGTTTTGAGGATCGCGGCAATACGGCGATGATGGGCACCGGGGCCGACATCATGATCGAAATTTTCGGTCATGATCCGGATATCGCTGAAAACATGGCCCGCCGGATCTACGAAAAGATGGATGATATCGAAGGCGTGGCCCATGTGGAAACCAGCTTCAAGGAATCGGCGCCCGAACTGCGCGTGCAGCTCGACCGTCACCGCCTTTCCGATCTTGGCTTAAGCACCACACAGATAGGCCAGACGGTAAGCACCAGTATTCTGGGTACGGTGGCCACGCGCTTCCGTGAAGGCGGCGATGAATTCGATATCCGGGTGCAGTTGAACAAAGCAGCGCGCCGGAGCAAGGAAGATATCGAAAATATTCTGATACCGACGCCGACCGGGAAACAGATACCCCTGCGGGCGATTGCCGTTGTGGAGTACACCAAGGCGCCGAAGGAAATCACCCGCGAGGATCAGGAACGGATGGTCAGCGTCAATATCGACGTTTCCGGACGCGATCTGTCTTCGGTAACCACGGACGTTGAAGCCGCGCTGCGCACCGTATCCGTGCCCAATGACTTCCGCATCGAGATCGGCGGCACGGCGGAAGAACAGCAGGAATCGTTCATGTATCTGGGACTGGCCTTTCTGGTGGCAATTTTCCTGACCTACATGGTGATGGCCTCGCAATTCGAATCCTTTCTCGGGCCGTTCATCATCATGTTCACCATTCCCCTGTCCTTTATCGGCGTGGCCTTTGCCCTGCTGATCACCGGCACCAGTCTCAGCGTGATGGCGTTAGTCGGTATCGTGATGCTGGTGGGCATCGTGGTGAACAACGGTATCGTGCTGGTCGATTATATTAATCAGCTGCGCGACCGCGGTCTGGAATTGTTTGAGGCGATTAAGCAGGGGGGTGAAGTGCGCATGCGTCCCGTACTGATGACCGCGACCACCACCACGCTGGCCATGCTGCCCCTGGCTTTAGGCGTGGGCGAGAGCGGCGAGAGCTGGGCGCCGATGGCCCGCTCGGTAATGGGCGGTCTGATTGTGGCCACGGTACTGACTCTGATCGTTGTTCCGGTGATTTATGCCATGGTTGAGCAGCTCGCGGCCAAATTGCGCGCCAAACGGGAAGTTAGGCTCAAAGCGAAGTACGGTGAAAAAATGGTTCCCGAACAGGGCTAAATGACAGAGAAGCCGGGTGTTTTAGCGCGCCCGGCTTTTTTTGTAATGATGAGAATGCGTTTAGAGGTCAATGGAAATAAAGATAGTTTTTTGCACGACATGTTATTTATTTAAGAGCAACCACAAAGGCCCCAAAGTCCGCACAAAGATCACAAAGGAAGAATTATCTGTATCCGGATAGCGTTAAATTTCTTCGCGCACTTTGTGTATCCTTAGAGCGCTTTGTGGTTTTCTCTTTTACGTTTCCGGTTACGACTTTGTAATTCGCTCTAAAATTACAAAATTCTTTTTTTTGGTGCATTTGGTATTGATATTAGATAATATTACTTTGTGTCTGTTTTAAGAAACAGGTTCAACACACCCCTGCCGGTGCTTTGTCAAAATCTGCATTTAATCACAAACACCGTCAGACGATACTACGACTTTCTATAAACAATCAAACCAAAACGTAAATTTTGGTTATCCCCGATTTCTATCCTTTTTAAGCATACCATAACAAAAAAGGAGGTGAGATGCCTTATGAATGATTTTTATGTTTCTTAGTTTGTAACCAAAGTTAAAACCATAAACAATACCAGAAAGGAGGTGATATTAATTATGATTTGATGTAAATTAAAGCTATAAGCTAATATAAATATGGAGTCAAAATAATGAGACAGCTATGCATTATTAAAATCCTCATAATTCTGTTTACTCAATTATGCATAATTAATTGTATAAGAGATAATTCACCTTTGAATGATTCAGACATAGTCAGAATTAAAAGACCGGCGCCCGACACTACGCAAAATCCATATATATTAACCGAAGGCGGTTATCCCGATTGGTCACCGACAAATGACAAACTGGCTTTTATACGTGATGGCTTTCTTTGGGTCTACTATTTCGAAAGAAATGTGGAAGAGAGAATTCTGGAAAATGCAACCGAACCAACCTTTTCACCCGATGGACAAAAAATAGCCTTTGAGCGCAACCGGCAAATATGGACAGTAGATTTGAATACCTGCAGCGAGAAATATCTGTGTGAGGGGATAACGCCCAGTTGGAGTGAAAACGGGAAATGGATTGCCTTTGGGCATAAAGACGCTTCAAAAACATTAACTAATGCGGAACTTATATGGGGTAAGCCCTCGCCGGACAGCAGTTTGTATTATTATGATTTGG
>CAYXRA010000136.1:0-12484 GCA_964467525.1 uncultured Calditrichaceae bacterium | reverse complement strand
CAGAAAACTTATTTAAAGACCGGGAAAAATTTTTTAAAAATAATTTAAAAAAAGAAATGTTAGGATATGGCTTTGCGTTATCATTTGTTAAATCCAGTAATAAGCAGGAGGAAATATATGGTAACCATTAGCGAACGGGCAGCAGGAAAAATTAAGGATATTCTGAAGCAGGAAAATAAAGAGGGCTGGGCACTGCGCATCGGTGTCAAATCCGGTGGCTGCTCGGGTTTTAAATATATCATGCGGTTTGATAATCAACAAAGTGAAAATGATCAGGTTCTCAATTTTCACGATGTTGACATTTATATAGATTCAAAAAGTTTTGCCTATTTATCGGGTTCCCAAATCGATTATACGGAAGGATTGAATGGTTCAGGATTTGTTTTCAATAATCCGAATATCAGAAAATCCTGCCATTGCGGCGATTCATTTGCCGTATAACGACCTTTAGGCAGAAGGCCGGGGACAAACAGGAAAAGCTTCAGATAGAATTTTATCCGGAGCTTTTTCTTTATAAAAAAAATTTGTTTTTTTTATAAAATTTTGATACTATTTAAGTATTTGAAAATAGAACTGTTATCTAACATTAAAATGTATGATTAGCAAAAGAAGGCGTATGATAAATGTATAAAATAAGATACATTGGTGATCCGATTCTCAGGAAAAAAACAACACCAATTGATACATTTGATGAAAAAACCAAACGCCTCGTTCACGATATGATCGATATCATGCACCGGGAAGATGGTATCGGTCTCGCCGGGCCGCAGGTCGGAATCGATAAAAGTATCCTCGTGGTTGATATATCTCCCATAGATGAAGACGCCAAACCGACCGCTTTTATCAATCCTGAAATGCTTGAATCCGGTGGCTCGTGTGTTGAGGAAGAGGGTTGTTTATCCATCCCCGGTATACGCGAAGAAGTAACCCGGCCGGAATCGATAAAACTAAACTATCAGAATGAGTTCGGTGAAATATTTACAGAAGAATATGACGGATGGATGGCCAGGGTACTGCAGCATGAAATCGATCATTTAAATGGGATATTATTTGTCGATCATATCAGTCCGATCAAGCGCCGGATGTTAATTTCAGGAAATATGATACCAGCCGCATACTAAAGGAACCAGAAAATTGGACATGTTTAAAATTGCCACGCTCCCGGAATCAGGGCTGAAAACCGATATGCTCATTTTATTCTTTCCCCTTAAATTTATAAAAAAAAGACAGAAAGACTTTAACCGCCTGCCGCAGGAAGTAAGGGATCAGCTAAAGGATTATTTTTCTTTCAAAGATTTTAAGGGCGCGTTTAGGGAAAGCGTTGTCCTGTACAACGCAAAGGAAAACCCCATACAGCGATTGTTATTAATAGGGATCGGTGATGAAAAAGATCTCGATTTCGACAAATACAGAAATCTGGGCTATACAATTGATAAAATCAGTCAGAAACTTTCGGTAAAACGTGTGCACGTATTCCTGGGTAATCTTGATGTTTGCCGCTGCGACCAGGTCAGCTATATTGCGGAAGGCATCCGATTCAATCACTATCAATTTAATCAGTACAAGGGCGATAAGCCCAAATCCAATAAAAATATTCAGTATATTTTTGTTTGCAACAAGGATGCTTATTCCCCCCGTTTCCGGCATAAGCTACTCGAAGTTAGTTCCTTAATGCGCGGTGTTAAAATAACCAGAGATTTGGCCAATCAACCGTCAAATATTCTGACACCAACTTTTTTAAGAGATTTTATCATTGATCATTTCGGCAAAAGAAAGAATATAACTTACGAACAATTTGATCACGATCGTTTGCATAGGGAAGGATTCAACGCCCTTTTATCCGTGGCAAAAGGCAGCTCCGAGCCGCCCTATATGATGGCAATGTGCTATAAACCCGCAAAACGAACAAGTAAAAAACTTGTGATTGTCGGTAAAGGTGTGACTTTTGATTCCGGCGGTATCAGCATAAAGCCCTCTTCCAATATGGGGGAAATGAAATACGATATGGCCGGCGCCGCAGCGGTTGCTGGCTTCATGGACGTTGTCGCCGATTTAAAGCCGGCCATGGAAATCACCGGAATCGTTCCGCTGGTGGAGAACATGCCCGGCAACAATGCCTTAAAACCGGGTGATATCATCAGGGCATACGACGGCACAACAATCGAAATTGTGAACACCGATGCCGAAGGCCGGCTTATTCTCGCCGATGTACTGGGCTATGCCGTGAAAAAAGAGAAACCCGATGCTATTATCAATCTTGCCACTTTAACCGGATCGGTGATGGTTGCCCTGGGCGATAAAATGGCTGCCATATTCTCCAATTCCGATCCACTGGCCGAAACAATGATTGAAGCCGGACAAACCTCCGGTGAACGCCTGTGGCGCATGCCTGTATCCAGAATATATGAAAAAGAAATTGAAAGTGATGTGGCCGATATAAAGAATCTTGGCGGCAGATGGGGCGGATCAATTCACGCCGCCATGTTTCTCAAACATTTCATTGGTAAAACACCATGGGCGCACATCGACATGGCCGGAACTGCGAATGACGTCAAAAATATTGATTATCTGGATAAAGGGGCGACCGGATTTGGCACGCGACTGCTGGTCTATGCCCTGAAACAACTCGAAAAAACACTTTAGAAGCGCAGGCGCGCTTCGCATAATATCTGACTTAAACATTGATTTAGCCTTCGTCCGGATTGCGGCGCTATTGGTATCTATATAGACATCATCCTGATTAAAATAACCATTGCTTTTTAAGTCCTGCTATTTATAGCAGAGACAATTTCGAATTGAATCATCCAACTATTCGCTGAAATGTATTAAATTATTTTGTATATTGGGTTTAAATTGATTATCGCCTGATGCTGTTTTATAAATAACGGAGTGTTCCATGTTATATCCGCAGGAAAAAATTATCTTTGCAATTTTAGCGATTTTGTGTATCATCATCAGCTGGATGACTTTTTCGGCAATGTTTAAGATTATCCGGCGCGGACAGGGCAGGCTGCATTTTGAGAACCTGCCTTCACGTATCGGTGAAGCACTTAATGTGCTGATTACACAAAAAACCGTGCTAAAAAACAGACCGGTCATCAGCTTTATTCATGCGCTCATTGCCTGGGCATTCATTCTGTATTTTCTGGTAAATATCGGTGATGTGCTTCAGGGCTATATTGCCGGCTTTCATTTTCTCGGCAAAGGTATAATCGGTAATCTCTACCGCTTATTTGTTGATATTTTTTCCGTTTTAGCGTTGCTGGCCACGGCCTTCTTCCTGGTAAGAAGATTTATCTACGGCAGCATCCGGTTAAAATTTAATGACAATATTATGATCGGCAAACAGGCGATTTCAGGGATGCGCGTGGATTCACTGATCGTGGGTTTTTTTATCATTCTGCATGTGGGCTTCCGTTTTATCGGTGAAAGTTTCACCTTGCAGATGAACGGTGCGGATGCCTGGCAGCCTCTGGCTACGCAGCTTTCGGCGGTCTGGCAGGGCCTTGAGCATCCGGCACTCACGTTTCTGCAGCATACATTCTGGTGGATTGCTTTGGGACTGATACTGTTATTTATCCCATATTTTCCGGCCAGCAAGCATATCCACCTGATCATGGGGCCGGTAAACTACCTCACCAGACCAAGGCGCAGTTCGCCCGGCACGCTGGAGCGGCTGGATTTCGAAAACGACGATATCGAGCAGTTCGGGGTAAGTAAACTGGAACATCTCGATCAGACACTCATTCTGGATGCTTATGCCTGCATCATGTGTAATCGCTGCCAGGATGTCTGTCCGGCTTATGTCACAGGTAAAGAACTCAGTCCTTCGGCCATGGAAATCAACAAGCGTTATTATATCAAAGAAAATACGAAAACACTGGCCAAAGGTGAAGAGTCAGGCAGTGAAATGCTTCAATATGCCCTCAGCGAATCGGCGGTCTGGGCATGCACCAGTTGCGCGGCCTGCGTCGAAATATGCCCGGTTGGCAATGAACCGATGTATGATATTCTCAATATCCGCCGCGACCGCGTATTGATGGAATCGCAGTTCCCGCGTCAGTTGCAGGGTGCTTTCAATGGCATGGAACGCAATCAGAATCCCTGGAATATTAATGAAGATCGCCTCAAATGGGCCAAAGAGGACGAAACGATTACAATCAAAACCGTCGAAGATAATCCTGATTTTGATATTTTATACTGGGTCGGTTGCGCCGGGGCATTCGATCAGAAGGGGCAGGAGATTGCCCGGGCATTTACAAAAATACTTAACGCCGCCGGTGTCAATTTTGCCGTTTTGGGCAATAAAGAAGGCTGCACCGGAGACAGCGCCAGAAGGGCAGGCAATGAATACCTGTTCTCAATGATGGCCGAAAGTAATGTTGAAACGCTTAACGCCGCCAGGGTGACTAAAATCGTCGCGACTTGTCCGCACTGTTTGCACACATTACAAAATGAATACCCGCAGTTCGGCGGTAATTACGAAGTCGTGCATCATACCCAGTTTATTAATGAACTGCTTGCCGCAGGACGTCTGAAATTCAAACCGGGTCAGGAAAAGATTGCCTTTCACGATCCCTGCTATCTGGGTCGACATAACGGCATATTCGATGCGCCCCGCAGTGGTTTGAAAAAAGTAAACTATAATGTTGTGGAGCTGGAAAATAATAAGTCGAACAGTTTCTGTTGCGGCGCCGGCGGCGCTCAAATGTGGAAGGAAGAAGAGGAGGGCAAGGAACCCGTAAGGCAGCGGCGCATTAAAGAAGCGATCGATGTTAAACCCGATGCGCTTTGCACAGCCTGTCCTTTCTGCCTGACTATGCTCAGGGATGCCAGCAATGAACTGGATTCCGGTTTACAGGTTAAAGACATTGCAGTTCTGGTCGCAGAAAAAATTGATGCATAAAAGATTAACACAAAAAGAAATATTATAGAAAATGCCAGAATTACCGGAAGTTGAAATCGTCGTACGTGAACTGCGCAGGTTCATCTTGGCTAAAACCATATCGAACTCAGTCAGCCACTGGCATAAAACGATCCGGAACCTGAGCAGTTCGGATTTGGCAGGTCAGCGCGTTAACGAAATAGGCAGAACGGGTAAATATATCCTTGTCCGTCTGTCAAAAACCTATCTGGTGGTTCATTTGCGGATGACCGGCCAGTTACTATTTCTGCAAACAGGACAGGTTGCTCCGCGGGAGAATCATATCAGAGCGGAAATATTCTTTACTGACGGCAGCAGGTTGATATTTAAGGATCTGCGCAAATTCGGGCGCATCTGTCACGTGGATGATCCGGAACCGGTAATCCGGGCTGTGGGATTGGATGCGCTTTCCGAAGATTTGAACCAACCGGTATTTGAACAAATGCTGAAAAATAGCAGGATGAATATAAAATCATTTTTGCTTTATCAAAAGTACGTCGCCGGATTGGGGAATATTTACATAGATGAGAGTCTGTTCCGCGCCGGTATTCATCCCGTCACGCCGGCAGAATGCATTTCAAATAAACATGCTGCCAATTTACTTGAGATTATGCGGGAGGTATTGCAAAGTGCAATCAGCAATATGGGCAGTACCATTTCCGATTACCGTGATGTTAACGGTAATGCCGGGAATAATCAGCATTTTTTTAAAGTCTATGGAAGGGCAGGTCAGACGTGTTCGAAATGTACCGCTTCGATTGAAAAAATAAAACTTGCGGGACGCGGCACCCATTTTTGTCCGTATTGTCAAAAAATTCTGATTCAGGAATAACGGATATGTCAGATAAACCAATCATAACTCTATTAACCGATTTCGGTACCGCCGACGGATATCTCGGCGCCGTAAAGGGTGTTTTAAAAACCATTTGCGGTACCGTTGATATTGTAGATATTTCGCATGATATCGCGCCTTATCAGATATCTCAGGCTGCATTTACACTGCTCAATTACTATAACCGTTTTCCTAAAGATACCATTCATCTCATCGTTATCGATCCGGGTGTGGGCAGCGACCGGCGTGCGGTGGTGGTAAAAACAGACTATCACTATTTTGTCGGACCGGATAATGGTATTTTTTCCTATTTAAGTGCCAGAGAAGATTATAAAGCCTATACTATCGATCCACAAACAATCATGAAAGAAGAAACAGCCTATACATTTCACGCCCGCGATTTATTTGCGCCCGTCGCGGCAAAAATCGCGCTCGGCATGCCGCCCGCTGAACTCGGAAAGGAAACCGACAGCCTGATGACTGAAATGCCGCTGCAATTTTCCAAGCAGGGGAATGAAATTGCGCTCAGATGCATCGCCCGCGATCATTTCGGTAATATTATATCGGGGTTTACCAGGCAAGACCTGGATCGGTTGGGAAAAAGAAAAATAACCGGTGTACGGTTCAAAAATTTTGAAACAGACCAAATCAGTCGTTATTACGGTGAAGCGGAACCGGGTTGGCCGCTGGTTTTATGGAACAGCCTTGATTTTCTGGAAGTTGCCGTAAACCAGGGCAACGCCGCGCAATATTTCGCTGCCGATATTTTAAAAGATGAAATTATAATAAAAATTGAATAATAAGCAGATCGATGAAAAGACTACTTCACTTTTTCTATGAAAATTATAAGCCCATATTAACTTCGCTTTTTCTGGCCCTTTTGCTATGGGTCGCAGTGACCACAGACCGGGAATATACCTACCAGTTGGAAGTTCCGTTCCGGATTGACCGCCTGGCAGAGGGATATGTACTTGCCAATGTGCCGCCGCAAAACGTGCTCCTGGAAATAAGCGGCAAAGGCCGCGCCCTCATTGCTCTCTATTTTTATAAGAAAAAGATTGATCTTGAATTGCCCGAAGTCGACAGCTCAAGAGAAATTGACCTTAAAAATTACAAATCACGATTCAATTTTGCCCGTGAATTGGGCGTTAACATTGTCGACATCGTGGAACCTAAAAGCATCAAACTGGAAGTGGATCGCCATGTCGAGCAAAAGAAACCTATCCGAATCCGCAGTAAAATTAAGACCATACCCGGTTATATATTTTCGGGTGCAAAACTGAGCCGGGATTCCGTTCTGGTCTCAGGTCCGGCTTCAATTGTCAGTCCTCTTAAATATATTTACAGTGATTCAATCACCAGAGAAGATGTCAAGTATCCTTTTGATTTTAATGTTTCACTAAATTCGCCGGTTAAGGAAATCGTTAATCTTGATCCGGCCAGCGTGGACGTCAATTTTGCCATAGAACAACTTGTCGAAAGAAATATTCATAACGTTCCCATTCAATTGGTGGGGTTACCCGAAAATCTGACCGCCACGGCAACGCCGCCTGTAGTAACGATTCGTATAAAGGGCAGCGAAAATATAATTTCCTCTCTGTCGGGAAATGAGATCACCGTATTCTTTGATTACAGCAAGAGTTACAAACCCGGAAAAACCATCTATTCCATGCAGATAGACACGCCCCCCAATATCACAATTGTAAAAATAATTCCCGAAAGTTTTAAACTGTCATTAAAAAGAAGTGAGATAACAGATTGATTTTACTTGGTATAGAAACATCCTGTGATGAAACATCGGCCGCGGTCATCTCAGACAATCAGGTTTTATCTAATATTATATCATCCCAGGTTGTACATGCCCGGTTTGGCGGCGTTGTCCCGGAACTGGCTTCACGCGCCCATGTACGGTTAATTGTGCCGATTGCAGAGCAGGCAATAGCCGGCGCAGGCATTAAAAAAGAACAGCTCGAAGGACTTGCCGTAACACATGGGCCGGGACTCGTGGGTGCGCTTTTGGTTGGCGTAAATTTTATCAAAGGACTTGCCGCATCACTCAACATACCCTTTATTGGCGTGAACCATATTGAAGGTCATCTGTACGGAAACATTTTATCCCAGGAAAACGTTGAATTTCCTGTCATATTTTTAATCGTATCGGGCGGGCATACGCAGATTGTCTTAATGGAAGATCATCTGCGCTATAAAATATTAGGTAAGACCCGCGACGATGCGGTCGGTGAAGCGTTCGACAAGGGGGCAAAACTAATGGGACTGGGCTATCCGGGTGGTCCGGCCATTGACAAACTGGCTAAGGATGGCGATCCCGAATTTCACCGGTTTCCGCGAGCAATGATCGGAAAACCGGGTTATGATTTCAGTTACAGCGGCCTGAAAACAGCTCTGTTGGTTTATCTGAATCAAACAGATAACGACTTCAAAGAAAAGCATTTAAATGACATTTGTGCCTCTTATCAGCGCGCCGCCGTGGAGGTTTTGGTACGCAAAACGATTGACGCTGCGAAAGCCCACAATGCCAGACAGGTTGGTATTGCCGGCGGTGTGGCGGCAAATTCGCTCTTACGGGACTGGATGCAGGAAGCCTGTGCGGATAACGATCTGACCCTTTATCTGCCCAGACTGGAATTCTGCACGGATAATGCGGCGATGATTGCCAGAACAGGACTTGAACACCTGAAAAGAAACAAAAAATCCGGATATGACCTGAACGCATATCCGGCCCTTAAATTAAAAACGATCGATTAATTCCGACATGTTTGATTTTTTTCCCGAAATCATCAAAACAAATATTCCCTTCATATTGCTCATAGCAATCGGGGCGGTTGCCCTGGTGTTTGCATTTTGGCTTTATAAAAAAACGGTCCCCGAAATTACCTCCATAAAAAAATATTCGCTTGGGACAATACGCACAGTAGTGTTTTTATTACTCATCCTGTTCTTATTTACTCCGAAATTGTTTTTAACATTCAAAGAGGAAAAACGTCCCGAAATTGCCGTATTTGTTGATAATTCGCAGTCGATGGGAATTAACGAAGGCGATAAAAATCGCTGGCAGGATGTTGACACGCTAATCAGAAGGCTAAAATATTTGTTGCCCAAAAATGCGCAAATTGACTGGTTCATATTTAATAAAAATGTGCAACTGCTAAGTGAGGATAGTCTGAGGCCGCAACAGTTCAGTACAAACTTCGCCAACGTATTCGAAAAACTAAACCAATCGACCTATAAAAAAGCGCTCATCATTTCGGACGGCAATATTACCGAAGGCGGTTATCCGCTGCACAGCCAGTTTGATAATAAAACAAAGATTTTGACAATCGGAATCGGCGATACGGCATTACGGCCCGATGTTTATGTTTCCAACGTAATCTATAAAAACGTGGCATATAGCGAACAGTCCCAGGAAATTGAGGCGCAGATCGGTTCGCAGAATATCAGTGAAAGTAAACCAATAACGCTGGATCTCATTTCAGGCGGTCAGGTCGTTGCCAAAAAAATAATCAATACATCAACCAGTAATACCGAACAGAGTGTTGTACTCGAATATACACCCAAACGACTCGGCCTCAAGAAGCTGCAGGTACGCCTGGCTGCGCTGGAGCAGGAAGACAACCGTTCCAATAATTCATACACATTTGTACAGGAAATTCTGAAAAATAAGCTTCAGATCGGAATTTTCAGCGGTGTGCCTTCCTATGAGACCAAGTTCATAAAATTCCTGCTCGATGCAACGGATAACTTTTCCACCTATACATATGTGGAAAAAAGAAGTGGTGATTATTTGCTTAATCCCGACATCAGGATTATCGATAGTCTCGATGTTTTCATCTTTCAGGATTATCCGGGACCGTACAGCCGGGCCGAAAATGTGAACCGTCTGCTCACTGTTTTCAGGCAAAGAAAACCTGCGCTGATTACAATTACCGGTGAACGTGTAAAGATACCACTACTGGATCGATTTCAGGATTACCTGCCCTTTAGTTCTCTGCGTAAAAACAATCAGCCGGTGGATGTGACTGTTTCATCCGAAACGGTAAATTTATTTAATCCCCTGGTTAACTTATTTAAGAGCGAAGAAGAGACCATTCTTTTTTGGAATAAAATTCCCCCGTTAACGCTTTATCATAATTTTAATATAAAAGATAAGGGTGAACTGGTCATCAGGGGCAAAGGCGCCGGAAAGAACTTCAATGTGGGCGCGATTTACGAGGAACAAAATATAAAATCTGCGTTGTTAAACGGCAGCGGTTTCTGGCGCTGGCACTTTGCCATTCACGACCAGGACAATTTACGGGATGGTTTTGCCAATCTGCTGAATTATCTGGTACGCTGGACGTCCAATAAAACGAAATCACAGCCGCTTGCGCTTAAAATATCAGATAAAACGCCTTTTTTAGGTGAACAGATAGAAATTACGGCCAATCTTTACGACGCGAATTTTAGGCCGGTAAGGGACGGTAACCTGATGATGGAGGCCAACTGGCGAAATCAGCAGTTTATCATTGAAACGGAAAGCGACAGCGCAGGTAATTATATCGCCAGATTCACACCGCCGGGCGAGGGCAGCTATACGGTTAATGCCGAAGGTTATCAGGGCGGTAATTTTCTTGGAAAAAACCAACTTAGCTTTGAGGTTATTCCATTCGATAAAGAATTAATCAATACTGCACCGAATGTTGATTTTCTGAGGCGGGTTGCCCGGCAGGGCGGCGGAGCATACGTGACGGCATCAAATATTGAAAAACTTGCGCCGGAATTCACCGTGAAAACAGAATATCAATTTGAAGATCAACTGATCGAAATATGGTACGCTCCGTTCATGCTTTTTATCATTATTATCCTGATCAGTACGGAATGGATATTGAGAAAACGGTTTGGGCTGGTTTAAAGAGACAGGGTTGTATTATGCATGACGCCAAAATTGAGAATAAATTCGATGAAAGTGCAAAAGACTGGGATGCCGATCCCGGACGTGTAAAAACGGCAAAAGACGTCGCCAATGCCATTCGTAAGCGGATTACCCTTAATAAAAATATGTATGCACTTGACTATGGCTGCGGTACGGGACTGGTCACCATGGAGCTGCAGCCCTTCGTCCGGCATCTTACAGCTATTGACACCTCCCGGGGCATGCTGGACGCGCTGAATAATAAATTGGACAGGCAACAGATAAAAAATGTAAACACCAGTTTCATCCGATCTGAAAATGATACGTTGCCAAAGATACCCTATGATCTGATTTTAAGCAGTATGACCCTGCACCATGTAGAGGATCACATTTTATTATTGAAAAAATTTTATCAAATGCTTAAGAAAAAGGGTATAATTGCCATAGCAGACCTGGTCGAAGAATCGGGCGATTTTCATTCGGACAACAGCCACGTGCATCACTACGGATTTGAAAAAGACAAGTTTATTGCATTAATCAAATCCATCGGGTTCAGCAACGTAAAATTTGAGATAGTCCATCAGATTGAAAAAGAAAACGCGAATGGTGCATTAAAATCTTTTCCGGTTTTTTTGCTGACAGCGGAAAAATAAAAATATTGCGCGACAGAGATTAAACTTTAAACCCGGATTTCAAGTGGTACGTATTTTCATAAACTATGATAGTAAATTAAGGCTGTTCTACCCGCATAAAGCAGGAGATTTTTACCATGAAAATGATTGACCTTTCACACACGATAACCGAAGATATTCCGGTGTTTCCTGGAACGCCGAAAGTCAAAATTGAACAAGCCAATGATTTTGCTAAGGATGGTTTTCGTGAAAAGCTGCTCCTGATTTCATCACACCATGGAACGCATATCGATGCTCCGGCGCATATCCTCGAGGGCGGCCCGACGCTTGATCAGTTACCACTGGAAAAGTTTCAAGGTTCTGCCAGAGTTCTTGATATCAGTACACCTGAAAAATATATAAACGCTGAAATAACACTAAATCAGCTCATTGAAAACGGTCAGCCCGAATTTATTTTATTTTATACCGGCTGGAATAACAAATGGGGCAGTGATTCATACTTTGAAAATTATCCTGTACTTGACTCTAAACTGGCCGATAAATTGGCTGAAATGACCCTCAAAGGCGTCGGCGTCGATGCCATTTCGGTTGATGCCATTGATTCCAGAGATCTGCCGATCCATAAAATATTATTGTATAAGCAAATGGTAATTCTGGAGAATCTGACCCATCTTGACCGGATCATGGATACAGAATTTTGCTTATCCTGTTTTCCTTTGAAAATCGGTCAAGCGGACGGATCACCGGTTCGTGCGGTAGCTTTTTTGGATTAAATCATTTAAGTTGCTGAACGAGGAAAACGAGGGCATATCGATGGTTAAAAGATGTGAATGGGTACCTGTAAATGATACACTCTACGTTGAGTACCATGATAAGGAATGGGGCGTGCCGGTTCACGACGACCGGCTGCTGTTTGAATTTCTCATTCTTGAAGGATTTCAGGCCGGCTTAAGCTGGCGCACAATTTTACATAAGCGGGAAAATTTCAGAGCAGCTTTCGATAATTTTGATGTGCAGCGGATTGCCGCTTATGACGATAAAAAAATCAGCAAGCTTAAGAATGATGCCGGCATTATCCGCAATGAACTTAAAATCAAGGCTGCCATTACCAATGCCGCCGCATTCATCAATATATGTGAAAAGTGGGGTACCTTCGATCGGTATATCTGGCATTTTACAGACGGCAA
>CAYXRA010000135.1:0-12554 GCA_964467525.1 uncultured Calditrichaceae bacterium | reverse complement strand
CCGGTGATACGACAATGGCCAGACTGCCTGAGGTGGAAGCATTTGCCGGCGGCGGCTCGGCGCGTGTACAGCGGTAAACAATTAAGAAAGAAAATCACCGGTCATAACTGACCGGCGAAGAATAACATACTTTTTTTGGTTAATCTGAATGTCCATGGTAAAGCGTTTAAAATCGATAATCGATCGTTAACACTAAAAATTCATTATCTTCGTATGAAAACATCAAAAACAGCGCTTCTGGAACAACCTCGAAGTTTATCCCGGCTTGCAGCAGAAAATCATCGTTGAAGCGGTTCCGGTATGATTTGAAAAAATAGAGATCGTTTTGCAGGATCAAAGCAATTTTTCCATTGAAATAATCAAACAACGGGTAGTGCTGCAGGGCAACGGATAATTTTCGCCGGTCGACTGCCAGGGCGGCATGGCCATAAAGCTGGGGAACCGAAATATTGGCTAAAAGAGAAGGCGATATGCTGCCCTGAATAACATCGACATCATCAAAGTCGGAGATTTCCGTTGCATATTGTACAATCCCGACGGCAAGGGCAATCGGGTAGACGCCGTAGCGCTCATTAAGCAGTTGCAGCCTGATCTGAAAATCCTGCAATTCCAGTTTCCGGTCAACCCAGTAAGCGCCCAGCGAGAAACCAAGATATTTGGTGTAAAGATTGTAGTTGGCCTGAGTGAAACTCAGTGGATAGACGGATGGTTTCAACACAAACTGATTCCTGCGGGTGGACATAACAGCGCTTTGGAAATCAAAGAAAAACGGCGTGGGCGGTTTTTCATAAAATGCCTTGTACTGTGTATTGAAAAAACGTTCGCGCTCCGAGCGTCGTCGTCTCTTCTGCTGTTCCAGCATTTCCCGTTTACGCTCCTCTTCCATTTTGGCGTGTTCTTCTTCCACCTTTAGCTGTTCCATCTCCTTTTGATGGCGCAGTTCTTCCCGTTTTTTCTTTTCCTCGGCAATATTTTTTTCACGCAGCATTTCCACTTCTTTGCGCAACTGTTCTTTAACCATCCGCTCGTAGGCATCCCGTTTATGTTGAATCAGACTGTAGTAAATCCCGGTTTCTTCATCGAAAAAACGTTCGTTAACCGTAATGCCCTTTAATTTTACCTCAGTTTCGATTTTAGCCTGATCAATGATCACGTCTTCAATATCATCACCGCTTTCTTTTAAATAAGTTTCGGTGATGGATTGTACTTTCAGCTCAATCATTTGGGCAAATTGAACAAAAGCTTCCTGATCCGCCTCACTTTTAGAATTTTGTGATATGCCGATTCCGAAGTAATATTGATCCGGATTGCGGACAGTTTCGTTTTTTACCCAGTAGGGTATGGTCTGAGCAAAGAGCATCGTTACGCTGAATAAAAGCAGGAAAGCAATTGGTCTGGAAACAATTCGAAACTTCATTGTAACTCCTTAAAATTATAAACTTTATGGCACAGAATATACTGATGGCAAAATTCTTTACGGAATAAAACTGTATTTTTCAAAGAAATTTTTTCTGCTGTTTCTTTATCTTCATATTTGAGGCGGTCAGTATAATCCCAACAATCCATTTGACGTTTTGTCATCCTTTAGCTCGATCTTCTTCCCTGTGTCGATTCAGTGATGGAGGGTTGAACAGAATATAAAAAACAGTTGTAATAATCGCAACTAAGATGGTTTATTAATGGATTGCAGGAATTGGTATTCAGATAATCTCAAGGATTGGTTTTCTTGTCTGCAATACTAAGAAAAAACGTAACAGGATTAAAAATTTTCTTTACAATTAACTTTTCAGGGCTTAATTTCTTGATGTATCTTATTGTCTGAAACTAAAAATAAACAAACCTGCCTGGGGCTTGGTGAGGAAAATCGGATGTTTTTTGGGCGGTTATTTCGGTCTGTTTTGTTTAAACTGAAAAATTGCGGCAGATTGTTCGCCGTTTTAATTGTTGCTATAATTGCTCTGCACAGCCGCCTTTATTCCAATGAACCGGAAAAACCGACCATCTATTTTGATCATATAACCATTGAAGATGGATTATCGAATAATAAAATTAATTATATTTTTCAGGATAGTCGCGGATTCATGTGGTTTGGAACAAACAATGGTCTGAACCGCTATGATGGAAATATAGTAACTCATTATAATGAAATAGCAGGATACGGTAATGATTTAATGGGAAAATACATATATTGCATCTATGAGGATCATAACCTCAAAGGCAAACTATGGATTGGTACAACGAAGGGACTTGTGTGGTTTGATATACAAAGTGGGCAGAGTGTTCCGTTTTCTGGTGATTTCAAGGAGTTGGACCGTTTATACAATATGCGGGTTTCAGCGATAATAAAGGACCATTTGGGTGATTTCTGGATTGGTACAAAGAGGAGCGGGTTGTTCAGGCTCGATGCCAATACAAAAAAACTGAAACAATACAAACACATCCCCGGCGATCCCACGAGTTTGGGATCCAACTATGTTAATACCATTTTAGAGGATAACAAAAAACGTCTGTGGATTGGGACCCAACAGGGTGGCGGTATTAGTCTGTTTGAAAGAAAAACCGAAAATTTTATCAGACATCTGCCCGATCCGGCCAACCCGGAAAAAGATGTATGCAATGGGATTGCCGCCATGGCTCTGGATTTTGATGGCAGGATTTGGCTGGGTAACAGTGCTTTGGGTTTGTTAGAATTTAATCCGGAAACCCAAAAATTCAGGAGGTTTCCGAGAGTGCGTTATAAAAGCAGTATAGTCCAAAATGATGTTAACGCGATTATGGTAGATGAATCCGGCAGACTATGGGTGGGCTATCATGACGGGCTGACGATTTTTGACCGTCAAAATAAAAAATTTACCATTTATCAAAAAAACAGCACTGTACCTTATGGTTTAAGCGATAATGATATCAGGTGTATCTATCAGGATCAATCAGGGGTGATTTGGGTCGGAACTACTGGTAAGGGTGTTAACAAATTCAGGTTGAAAGGAAACAATTTCAGAACAATTACAAAAAATCTGAATAATTTTGATAGCTCTGTACTCTCTCACATATTACATATTTATGAAGATAAACAAGGGATCATTTGGCTGGGAACATTAGGAAAAGGATTAATTAAATACAATCGTTTAACAGGGCGAATCGAGAATTTTTTACCTGAACCGGACATAAAGGAGCGTAGTTCACAAAATGCAGTTACCTGCATTACCGAAGACAGGAAAGGCCGTTATTGGGTGGGCACTTCGCATCATGGATTACAACGCTTCGATCCAGAAACGGAGCAATTTATACATTACCCGTTAGAATCTGATTTTGAAACTTCACCGCATGTTCGCTATATAAATGAAATCCTGGTAGACAGGAGCGGATTTTTATGGATAGCGACGATTAAGGATGGTTTATTTAAGTTAGACCCGGAAACAGGCCATTATAAACACTTTTCGCTGGATTTTGATGATTATTACATCAGAGATGTATATTATGTTGTAACCCTGCATTTGGATAAAAATGGGCAACTATGGATTGGTTCCAAAGGAGAATTATTAAAATACAAATCTGAAAGCGACCAATTTGAACGCTATCCGCTATTATCTGGAAAAAATGTAAAACGAAAAATACATAAAAACTATAATATTTTGGAAGATAACAACGGTAATTTTTGGCTTTCGGTATATAAAGAAGGGATTATCGCGCTTGATAGGTCTAAAAAAATTTTAAAATCCTATACTCAAAAAGATGGTTTAATAACAAATGCCGTGTACGGGATGCTGGAAGATGAAGATGGCTTACTCTGGATCAGTAGCGCTGAAGGATTATCCCGCTTTAATCCGGTTACGGAGCGTTTCAGAAACTTTGATGTCAGGGATGGTTTATCCTCAGAGAAATTCACAAGTAAAGGTTATCTGAAAACTTTGGATGGAACGATGTTCTTCGGGACAAAGGACGGGAACGTAATTGTTTTTGATCCGCGTGAGATTTCGGCCAATCAATTTCAGCCTAATATTGTGATCACAAACTTCCAGGCATTTTCGGAAAGGATTTTGGCTGGTGATGACGAAATGCCTAAACGATCGATACTGGAACCGCGAGATATTGAGTTGGATTACAGTGATTATGTTTTTCTCATAGAATTTGCCGCACTTGACTATACCGCTCCGGACCGCAATGAGTATGCCTACAAAATGGAAGGACTCGATGAGGACTGGAATTATATCGGTACTAAAAATCATCTGACTTTTATTAATCTGCCGCCGAATTCATATACCCTGCAGATTAAAGGTTCCAATAGCGACGGCATCTGGAATGAAGAAGGGATCAAGTTAAACATCAGGATAAATGCGCCCTATTGGAGGTCACCATGGTTTATGGTCCTGTTTGTTTTAGCCGTGTTTTCCGCAGCTTTTTCAATTTACAGGGTGCGGTTGAACAGGATCCGCCGGCGCTCACAGGAGCTGGAGCGCATTAATAAACAGCTAAATGAGCAAATAAATCAACGGATACGCACCGAGCAACAGTTAAAGGAAAGTGAAGAAAAACACCGGACGCTTGTCGAAAATATGGAAGAAAGCGTCTATACTATGGATCGTGACGGATGTCTGAGGTTTTTGAATCCATCTGCGGCAAAGAATTTCGGCGGTGAAAGCAAAGATTTTTTAGGCAAACCGGTATATAAAATATTTTCAAAAAAAACTGCATCACGGCATATTGCCAATATCGAAAAAGTATTGTCAGGCGAAAAACCAGTAAGTTTTGAGGTGGAAGAAGAAATTCGCGGTAAGGTTCAAACAATGATCATTGCTTTGCAACCCTTAAAGGATAAAGACGGCAAACCGAATTATATTTTATGCATTTCGACGGATGTTACCAGGCAAAAGAGGCTGGAAGCCCAATTGCATCAGGCGCAAAAAATGGAAGCCATAGGTAAATTGGCCGGTGGTATCGCCCATGATTTTAATAATCTGTTGTCAATCGTTCGGGGGTACAGCCGCATGGTACTCTCGGATTGGAATGAAAAAAATGAGCACTATGATGCAGTTGCTGAAATAGATAAGGCCGGTGAGCGGGCCCAGTCTCTCACGCGTCAATTACTGGCCTTCAGCAGAAAACAAATAATGGATCCCATAGTCTTAAATCTGAATGATTTGATTGGCGATCTGCAAAAAATGCTGATCAGGGTAATAGGCGAGGATATTAAACTGCGAACGATGATGGATGCAAATTTAAAGAATATTTATGCCGATCCGGGTCAGATGGAACAGGTTATCTTAAATCTGGTCATCAATGCCCGCGATGCGATGCCCAATGGCGGTGAACTAATTATTGAAACACGGAATATTAAGCCGGGAACCAGACATCTAAAGAATGTTGAAACAAAGCAGCAAAATGAATTTATCAGCTTAAAAATAAGCGATACCGGTACCGGTATGAATGATGAAACCAAGAGCAAAGTATTTGAACCGTTCTTTACTACAAAAGAACAGGGCCAGGGCAGCGGTCTCGGACTCTCGATGGTGTTCGGAATCGTTAAACAAAGTGACGGCTATATCTGGCTTGAAAGCGAAATAGGCAGTGGAACGTCATTTATTATATATTTTCCGGTAGTCTATAAAAGTATTAAAGAGGTCGGCAGAAAAACGGAATCCGAATTTAATCTCAACGGAAAAGAGACCATACTATTGGTTGAAGATGAAAATGGTGTACGAAGGATGATCGCAAAAATGCTCAGCCGCTACGGATTCAAAATTCTGCAGGCATCCCATGGCCGGGAAGCCATCGAGATATTTAACAACAATCATAAAAATATCCATTTGGTATTGACTGATGTGGTTATGCCGGAAATGAGCGGCCTGGAATTAATGGAAGTTTTGAAAAAAGAATATCCCGAAATTAAAGCGATTTATATGTCCGGTCATACCGATGATGCGGTTGTCCGTCACGGCATTGTTGAGCGGGATATAACATTTATCCAAAAGCCGTTTACCGCGCCTCACGTAATCAGGGAAATCAAAACCGTTCTCGGCCAATCCTAAAAACTTAACTTTGATTCTATAATTGTTTTTAAATGCATCGCCGGTTTAAAATCCGGATTTATATTCAGGGCCTGCTCACAATCTTCCAGGGCGTGGGCAAAATCATTGAGATCATAATATGTTAAAGCACGAGCATGGTAGGCTTCGTACTGGTAGGCATTGATATCAAGTGATTGCTTAAAGTCCTTTAAGGCCTGCTTGTATTGATGTAACATGCGGTAGGCCAGTCCGCGATTGTTGTATACACGTGCATTTTTGGTGTTATATTCCAGCGCCCGTGTAAAATCAGTAATTGATTTTTGATAGTTTGATAATACAAAGTAGGCCATGCCGCGATGATTATATACTATCGAACGCACATGCGGTTTGGGTTTCATGCGCAGGATTCGCGAATAGATCTGGATCGCCTTTTTATAGTTATTATTACTATGAGCGCCCAGAGCGTCAAAAAGGGCTTTTTCCAATTCGCTTTTCGGTTTAAAAGGAATCGGTTCGCTGCTCATTGAGATGCCCTCCATTTGCAGCGGTTCCGATTGGGGCATGATGGAAATATCCTGGCTAATTTCTAACTTTTCCTGCAAGTCGTCGCGGCATTTTTCACGGCGATGTTCGATTTCTTTCTGATAATCCCGAATCTCCTGAAAAATTATATCGGAAAGTGTCAGTGATGCATTCAGGGAAGCCAGTTTCCTTTTTATGGGGTCATTGAAAAGAGAGAAGTTTGCTTTATATATTAATTCATGTTCAACCTCTGCCCAGGCTTCCTGTAAAATGGTACGTAACTGTATTTCACATACTTTTCCTACATAAGGGATCGTTCCCGGTTCGTTGCCATCCGGCAAGTCGATCAGCAGATGAATCGAGTCGTAGCTGAATTCTCTGAAAGAATTTTTTTCACCTTTTTTTTCAATTTCCAGTACTTTGAAATTATTTTTGATCAAAGCTTCAATCTGATTTAGATCTTCCAAAAACGGGCAAATAATGCGAATTCCGATTAAGTCGGTTATCAGAATGGGATTACTCAGTAATTGTCTGTGACGTAAGATTTTAGAAAAATAACTTTCGAATGTTTTCAGGCGGTGTTTTATGGTCGTATTGAGTTCGGTTTTTATGGTTAGTTTACGCAGGCTGCGTAATATTTTGCGAAGACTGTTTTCGTACTGCGGACGGTAACGGTCGTACAACAGCTTGATTCTATGACGCTCCGGGATCTCTATGTGCTGCAGATTTGCTTCAGACATCAATCATTCCGTCTATTTTTTTGAACAAATTAAATATACGGCAGAAAACGGATTTTGATTAAAAATATCCGACGCTACCTGATCAATATACCACTTTCTTCATCAATTGCTATGCTTATAATCATTTATGACAAGAAAAGTTCCGAATCTGGTCATCGACGGCCTCTTCTGTCAGCCAAACAGACAATTATTAAAAATCGGGGCTCTTCACCATTCAATTAACCAATGATTCAACTATTTTAATATTTTTTTTGAAAATTTATTCCCGATTACTATTGATAATATTCGATCCGGCTCGGCAAATCACGCTCAAAATAAGGTCTGCTGATGACAAATACTTTATCCACGGTTACAGCGGGAAGCCAGTATGAATCATCAAACCGGACCGATTGCCAGCCTGCTTCGGAACGATCGCTGACTTTCCAGTAAATACTGCTGGTGATCGGCGTCTGCCATTCCGCGCCATTTTTTAGTTCCAGCCATACATTTGCCGCCGCCTGCCCGCCACGATAATTCTTTACCTGCACAGCGACAACATTTTTACCTTTTTTTAAATAACGGCTGATTTCCCAGGCCTTTACGCGTTCGCTTTCAACCCAGGCGGAAAGCGACTTGCGGGCCAGCACCTGACCAATTTCATTGCCGTTTATCCAGATTTTACCGTGCGAATCGGCGATAAGCTGCAGCCAGGCCTCATCGGCTTTTTGCTCAAGGTTGAAATTTTTTCTCAGATATATCACTGGTACCGAAGCATTCTCACCCTGCGTTGCCGCGGGATGAGAAATGAAAGGTGCGGGTATCTTACCGTTAAAGCCGAAATTATCCTCAGCGATTTCGCCGGATTTTATATTCAGATATTTTTCAAGTCGGGTGAAATGGGCAAGCATACGCTGCAGGTTATCCTGTTTATTGGTGCGCTTCCACAGGTCCGCAAAACGGCTGCCTAACTGATTGATCTGTCCTGCCAGGTCTTTCAGGTTTTTTTGTAATTCCGGTTTAAATTTATCGCGATCGTTTTTGTCGATGTGAAAGCTGTTGATTCGGTGAAGTTTAATTTTAAGCTGATCCAGCCGCCCGCACCATTGATAAACATCGCTGGCAAATTCCAGATAATCCGGATATTCCTGATTATGATTTAATTGCCCGCGTAGTGCTTCGATGGTCCGGTTAAGCTGCCGGCCGTAATGATCAAATGAATGGGCGCGCCGGGTCAGATTAATCATATTTTCTTCGATCGGATAAAAAGGATGGCCAACCATGCGCAGCCAGTCAATCTGCGCGGACATGTCATTCAAAATATGATAAATGTTGGCAAGCGCCGGATCGCTGCTGCCGAAAAACCGCGCCATAAACCGTTTTTCAAAATCAAACAGGTCAGCTTCATTTGTATTCCAACTGACCGCTGCGGAATAGGCGTAAGGATAGTAGTTAAATTCGCGCAGATTCATCGCTCCGTAGTCACCCCAGTTGGAGGTGATCGAACCGATGGCGCCGTTGTTGTAACCGTCGAGGGTTAATTGTTTTATATTGGCCAGAGCATCGATCATGTTGGGGAAGATGCGCCGCCAGTTATGCACGCCGGCCGAAACGATAAACGGCTGCCCGGCTTTGCTGAAAGTTTCTGCTGAAGAATAATGAACCGCCGGCCAGTAGTGCCAGTCGAACATGATGATATCTTTGGGAATTTCATTTAAGATGGTCGGGTGATTTAAAATGATATCACCATACATCATAATTTTTTTATCATACTTTTCGAGCATTTTGAAAATACGCCTGTAATGCATGGCATGGACGCTGGCCAGGCCGTGACGTTCAGCCAGCCGGGCGGTTGCATATTTACCGACATCCCACGATTCATCGGCGCCGATATGAAAGTATTCACTTCTGAACAGCGGTACAATTTCAGCAAGCATTTTATCCAGGAAATCATAAATCTCAGGATTATTAATGTTCAGCGAAGCTGCGCCGGGAAACTCGGCCAGATGTCTGAACTCCGGCATCAACAGAATATTTTCGTAATGACCCAGAGTTTGAAAAATCGGAATGATTTTCACATGATATTTTTCCGCGTAATCCTGCAGTTCAATGATCTCCGCTTTAGTCAGTGCGCCGCGATTTTTTCCGATGGATGGATAGTTATCAAATTGATAAAGATCTTCCATATAAGGCATGTAGACATTCATTTTATGACGGGCGAGGAAACGGATTATCTTTTTGAAGTTATCCAGTGTGGAAACCTGCCCGCGGCTAAAATCATCGGTAATGCCGCGCATTTTCAGATCAGGCCAGTCGCGGATTGCAACGGCCGGCATTTGTTTCTGGTCTTTATAAGCATTAAGCAGAAATCCCAGGCTCTGAATACCGTAAAAAATACCTTTTTCGCTGCTGGCGCTGAGTAAAATCCTGTCAGATTGGACAATCAGCAGATAGCCTTCTTCATTAATATTTGGCCTTGATTGTATGCCCAGTCCGGCAGCGATTTCAGCGATTTGCCCGTCAGCCGTAAAAGGCGCAACGATGATGCCTGCATCCGGCAATTGATTTTGATCGATCGACCGCACATCCATTTGCGGATTACAGCATTCCTCCAGTATTTCCTGCAGGAATATTAACTGGCTTTCAAATGATGGATCGGCAAATACGGTTATCTGTCCCGAAATTTGAAATGAACCATCCAGCCGGCGCCACTCCTGGGGCTCGGGGGTGACTGGCATCCATTGGTCGGATAGTTTTGCCTGCGTCGGGACGGATACGAAAAATACCACGGTTAAACAGAAAATTAGAAAATACTTCATTGCGCACTCCTAAAATCAAATTATTCTTATCAAAGAACAGCCTGGTTAAGGGTGTTTGCACGTTATCGGGCTGTTTCTGATCCACAAAATGTTACGCGTTAAATTACGCAATAATTTAAACAATATATCCGAAAACTAAAAATTGATTCAAAATTATTGAAGTGAACTAAGCAAAATTCGGGTTGCCTTTTTAGTGATTTCCTTGTTAATTTACCCTATCCGCATCCTTTTTTACTACAAATCAAATCTGGAGGAATTATGAGCGAAAAATATTCGATCAGCCCCGAAGGTGAAAAGTTTTTATTGCCTAAGGAGGGAGAGTACAAAAAAGAATTTGACATGCTTAAAGAACGGGTGAACAAAGAACGCGAAAAAGGCCGTGAAATTGTTGTTGTAATGGGCGTCGGTTTTGTCGGTGCGGTAATGGCGGCCATTGTTGCCGATACGACCGATGGAAAAGGCAATCCGAGTAAGTTTGTCATTGGCATGCAGCGTCCCAGCACCCGCAGCTACTGGAAAATACCGACGCTCAATCGCGGGGTTTCGCCGGTAAAAGCGGAAGATCCGGAAGTCGATCCGATGATTCAGCGTTGCGTGAAAGAAAAACAAACCCTGATGGCGACCTTTACATACGAAGTGCTTTCCCTGGCCGACGTGGTTGTTGTCGATGTGCAGTGTGATTATCTAAAGGAAGATTTGGGCAATGTACACAACGGCCGCACTGATATGGCCGCGCTGGAGAATTCAATTGAAGTGATCGCTCAGCATATTCCGCCGGAGGCACTGGTACTGATCGAAACCACAGTCGCCCCGGGCACCACGGAGCAGGTGGCTTATCCGATCATGAAAAAAACCTTTAAAAAGCGGGGCATGGAAGAGGATCCGCTCCTGGCGCACAGCTATGAACGGGTGATGCCCGGCAGAAATTATGTGGCCAGTATCCGTGATTTCTGGCGGGTATGCAGCGGGGTGAATGACGAAGCCAGAAAACGCGTGGTGAAATTTTTGAATGAAGTTTTAAACACCGATGAGTTTCCGCTTACGGTGATGGACCGGCCCATCGAATCGGAAACGGCTAAAATCGTTGAAAACAGCTACCGGGCGACCATTCTTGCCTTTCTGGATGAATGGAGCCTGTTCGCCGAACGCAACGGCGTCGATCTGATTAAAGTAATCGAAGCGATCAAAGTGCGGCCCACCCACAGTAACATGATATTCCCCGGTCCCGGTATCGGCGGATACTGTCTGCCGAAGGACGGCGGACTGGGCATCTGGGCTTACAAGCATATTTTAGGCTGGGATGATGATATTTTTAAAATTACCCCGACGGCGATTAATATCAACGATACCCGCGCCCTGCATGCCGCCCAGCTCACCCGTGACGCCCTGCGCAATATGGGACAGCCCATTGCCCTGGCCGATGTGGTGGTGCTCGGCGCTTCCTACCGTGAGGATGTCGGCGATACCCGTTACAGCGGTTCGGAGGTGATGATCCGCAAACTGACGGAAATGGGTGCCGAAATTCATGTGCACGATCCCTACGTGCAGCACTGGTGGGAATTCGAGGCCCAGGATACGTATCCCGGTGTGGGACAAAGCAAAGCGCGCTTTTTCCGCAACCAGGAGAAACTGACGGAGCTCAGAATCGAACAGGAACTCAATAAGGCCCTGAAAGATGCCGAAGCGGTGATTTTCGCCGTGCGCCATGAACCCTATCTCGAACTCGATCCCGATGAAGTGGTTAAGGCTATCGGTCAGCCCGCGGCAATTATCGATTGTTTCGGAATTCTGGATGATAGGAAAATCAGGCGCTATTTCGAATTAGGCTGTGAAGTAAAGGGCCTGGGACGCGGACACATTCAGCGTATTAAAGAGGCTGTGCGTAAACGTTAAGAATATGAATGAGTACCTTAATCGCTCGCGCAGGGGCGGGATTGTTTTTTTTCCCCGGCCGAACGGGACAAGTTGGCAAAAAGTTGAGTTAAAATAAACCTCACTCCCGCCCAGGCGGGATGGGGCATGGCATGGATTATTTAAACAAAAAACTATTCCGGTTTACCCCGTGGAATACATTAATTTATTGGGTTTATAAAAGGTAATTGATAATATATTACACGGGGTTTATCCGATAGAATAAATGAATTGGATTCAAAATATGCTATGATCCATTTTATTCCACCGGGTGAATCCGGGTTAGGGGAGTAATATTTATTCTCCTAATTTTTCTATTTAATATCAGAATTCCTGACTTAGCGTAAACTAAGGTGTCGCTAATTTGCATCATAAACTTAGATTTCTGAAGCGAAACAATCACTGTTTATTTAATTATTGTAGTTTAAGGTTTTTATTTGAAATTTCCTTGTAGAGGAATAATTATTGTAGAAGTAATGCGGTTCTATGTCGTTTTGTGTGGGTATTATACATCATACGCAGCAGAATAAAACAGCGGCGATATGTTCAGGGATTTTTTCCGCCTGCGCGGAACGCCATTT
>CAYXRA010000134.1:0-12557 GCA_964467525.1 uncultured Calditrichaceae bacterium | reverse complement strand
CATATGTTATTAATTCGTTGTGCCTTATCCCGAGGGGATCCCTTTGGGAGCGTTTTTGCGTGAGACGTTTATGAATAATCCGGGTGATAAAATACGTGCATGATTGAAATATGTTTTGCAATCAAATCAAGTTTTCAGGTCGTGAAAACATTTATGATTCGGAAATCGTATGTTTATGGTTACTGTGTCGGTTAATCCGCGAAGGATGTACAATTTGGGACTATCGGCGGCTTTTACCTGTACAAGAAAGATGGCGAATTATAATGTTGATTATGTTCTTCGGCATAATTCAGTTTATTAAGACCGATCGGCTGGTAAATTGGCATGGTAATTGAAATAGATACAAAAAAGCGAGAATTGTAAAAGAGGATTGAATGGATCGCAAAATCACAAAAAAACGCTGGAACGCCAAACGGATTATTATCTTTTCTTTTGCGACGTTACTCATTTTTTTGGTTTTTTATCAGCTTATTTTAGGAGACAGTTCTTCCAAACTGAATGTGGAACGGGAACGGATCACAGTTTCTAAGGTGACCAGGGGGCCGTTCCGTGAGTATATACCGGTCACCGGAGCCGTCATTCCGATCAAAACCGTTTATCTGGATGCCGTGGAAGGCGGCCGGGTTGCCAAACGATTTGTCGAAGCGGGCACCATGGTAAAAAAGGGTGATCCGATTCTTGAACTGGAAAATACCAACCTGCTGCTGGATATCATGTTTCGCGAAGCTGAATTGTTTCAGGCTTCCAATAATCTGCGCAATACGCGTCTGGCCATGGAACAAAATCGACTGAATCTGCGGGGTGAACTGATCGATCTGAACTACAGGCTGAAAGCTCTGAAACGGGAGTACGAGCGTAATAAGGAGTTGGTGAGAAAGAATCTCATTTCAAAGGAGACCTTCGAGCAGTCCCGTGATGAATATGAGTACAACCAGAAGCGTAAAGAACTGGCAATAGAATCATACAAACAGGATTCCCTTTTCAGAAAAATCCAGATCGGGCAACTGGAAGCTTCACTGAATCGTATGGGAAAAAATCTGGAAGTTGCCAAACAAAAACTGGACAATCTGGTGATCCGCGCTCCGATCAGCGGACATTTAACCGCGCTCAATGCTGAAATCGGCGAAAGTAAATCCGTTGGCGAACGTCTGGGACAGGTTGACGTGCTGGACGGATTTAAGGTGCGGGCGGCCATCGATGAGTATTATTTACCGCGGATCAATCGTAACCAGGAGGGGGCATTTGATTTTGCCGGCGAGACCTATAGGTTGACCATCGATAAGATTTTTCCGGAAATAACAAACGGCCGTTTCGATGTGGACATGCAGTTTATTGGTGCGGAGCCCGACGGTATCCGGCGCGGTCAGACCGTGCATATCCGTCTTGAATTGGGCGACCTGGAGGAGGCCGTACTTTTGGCGCGGGGCGGATTTTATCAGAAGACCGGCGGCCAGTGGGTTTATGTGCTCGACGAAGATGAGAATGTCGCGGTCAAACGCAGCATCCGCACCGGACGAATGAATCCCCGGGTTTTCGAAATTCTAAGCGGACTGGAACCGGACGAAAAAGTAATTACGTCTTCTTACGAGAATTTCGGAGATAACGATAAATTAATTTTGAAATAGAGCGTAGCTGAAAGTGAATTGTTGATAACAAAGCAAATATTATAAAGGAGTTTTGTATGATCCGAGCAACAAATCTCAAAAAAATCTTCACGACGGATGAGGTTGAAACAACAGCGCTGAATAATGTTAATCTGGACATCAAAGAACGTGAATTTGTATCCATCATGGGACCTTCAGGCTGCGGTAAATCCACGCTGCTTAATATTCTGGGCATGCTCGATAATCCCTCGGACGGAGAATATCATTTTCTGGATGAGGAAGTATCCGGTTACAGCGAGCGGCGGCGTGCCAATCTGCGTAAAAACAACATTGGTTTTGTGTTTCAGAGTTTTAATCTGATCGACGAATTAACCGTTTATGAAAATGTGGAATTACCTTTGCTCTATTTGGGCTATTCTTCTGCCCGGCGTAAAAATGTGGTAGAGGAGCATCTTGAGAAAATGGGCATCATGCACCGGCGCAATCATTTTCCGCAGCAGCTTTCCGGCGGTCAGCAGCAGCGCGTTGCTGTGGCGCGGGCGGTTGTTTCCAGTCCCAAAGTGATCCTGGCCGATGAGCCCACCGGTAATCTGGATTCCGCACATGGTGATGAAGTGATGAAACTGCTAACCAAACTGAATGAGGAAGGCACGACCATCGTTATGGTAACCCACTCCCCCATGTATGCCGAGTACAGTCACCGTATCGTGCATCTGTTCGACGGGCATATTGTCTCGGAAAATATTCAAGAAGGATTTAGAGTCTGATCAGAGAAGCATGGCGCATAGTGCATAGCGCAAAGTGCATGGTGGAAATTACCGTGAAGGATAGTTTTTAATTTTTGTTTTTTGATTTTGTTTGAGTGCAATAAATTAGAGAGTATCGCATTGTATAAATTCAGGTTTCAGGATTTTGAAATATGGCAGATGGCTATTGAGATTGCAAATGATCTGATTACGATATCTGATGCATTGGAATCCCGAAGATATTATAGATTTTCCGAACAACTACGTGCTGCATCTATGAGTATCTCGAATAACATCGCTGAAGGCTCCGGATCTGATTCGAATAAAGAGTTTAAATATTTTTTGAATGTTGCGCGCCGCTCTGTTTTTGAAAACGCTAATATTCTGATCATACTGGAAACTCGTGGCCTCATCACAAAAGAGCATTCAAACCTGATGCTCGAAAAATTAAATTATCTTGCAAGAAAAATTTCACGTTTTAAAGAATCACTTGGAGAATATAAAAAGAAATGAAAGATTGAACAAGATGGATTTCGGTCGCTATGCGCCATGCTCTATGCACCATGCGTTTTACGCTTAGAATAAAGGAAAACAATTATGATCCAACTCAACAACATTTTCAAATACTATACCAATAAATTTGTAAAAACCTATGTGTTGCAGGATGTTTCACTGAGCATCCGTGAAGGTGAATTTTTAACGATTATGGGACCCTCCGGCGCCGGTAAATCTACGATGCTTTATATTCTTGGCATGCTGGATGAAGCCAGTGACGGCGAGTATTATTTTCTGGAACAGCCCGTGCATAAATTTTCGCAGAAAAAACGCACCGATTTGCACAAACATCAAATCGGCTTTGTCTTCCAGCAATACCATTTAATTGATGAAATGACCGTTTATGAAAATATCGAAACCCCGTTGCTTTATCAGAAAATAAAAAGCAAAGAACGGAAAGGCCGCGTTGCGGAAATGCTCGACCGTTTCAATATTGTTGCCAAAAAGGATTTGTTTCCCTATCAGTTGTCCGGCGGTCAGCAGCAACTGGTGGGCATTGCCCGGGCCATCGTGGCCAGGCCGTCGCTCATATTGGCCGATGAACCGACCGGCAATCTGAACTCCGAGCAGGGACGTGAAATTATGGAGCTCTTTAAAAAGCTGAATAATGAGGGAACAACCATCGTCCAGGTTACCCATTCCGGGGAGAAGGCGTCCTATGGGAAACGCATCGTCCATTTACTCGACGGGAGAGTCGATCGTATTGATGAATAATTCAAGGAAAGGAATTTTTGAATATGGCAAATTTAACCATACAACTACCGGTGTTCGACGCCGAACACAAGATAGAAATTGATGTCACTATTAATGGCAAAAAGAAGCGTCTGCACTATCGCGTCGAATTATTTGACTGGTCGTCCTCTGAAGAAGCAACCGATAAAGCTTCATGCCTGAAGCAAATGATCAACACTTATGATCCGAACTGGCAGGTGGTGCAGGACGGTTTTTTTATGCCGCACAATCGCACCGAATGGGATTTCTTCAAAACTTACGGCATGGAAATCATCGCCGGCCGCGATTTTTCCTTTGAATACGCCACCGATACCGACGAAGCATTTATCATCAATGAAACGGCTGCAGCGCGTTTGGGCTTCGAAAAGGCGGAAAATGCCATTGGCGCGCCGATGGCCGCTAACCTCAAGGAAGGAAAAATTATCGGCGTTGTAAAAGATATTAATTATGAGTCGTTGCACAAAAAAATCGTTCCAATCTTGACCTATGTCGAACTGGGTCAGATCAATACCGTGGCTATTCGGATATCTCCGGGTGAGCTGGATGAGGTTATCGACTATGCACAATCAGTATGGAATCAGTTTTTACCGGGTGTTGCGATTGAATACAGTTTTCTCGATCAGCGTCTGGACCGGTTGTACCGTAATGAGCAGCGGATGATGACGCTATTCATGCAGTTCAGCGCTTTGGCGGTGATTATAGCCTGTCTTGGACTTTTCGGACTGGCCGCTTTTTCCGCGACTCAACGCACCAAAGAAATCGGTATTCGTAAAGTGCTCGGTGCAAGTGTGAATCGCATCTCGCTGTTGCTTTCCAAAGATTTTGTGCTGTGGATTATTCTTGCCAATCTGATTGCCTGGCCCGTAGCCTGGTATTTTATGAACGGCTGGCTCAATAATTTTGCCTACCGCACCGAAATCAGCTGGCCCCATGAGATAACAATAGCAGAATTTTTCAAAATGTTGGTTCAGGATCCAATCGCCGGGCTGCAATTTTTCTTTAACGAAGTTTTTATCTCACAGGGCTGGTGGGTATTTTTACTGTCAGGCAGCGTAGCCCTGCTCATTGCCCTGCTTACGGTCAGTTTCCAGGCCATAAAAGCAGCAACGACCAATCCGGTAGAGGCTTTGATGTATGAGTAGTATTATAATGCGAATTTTCCGTTATCGAAGAAGTTAGGGAAGGATAATATGAAAGCTAAATATTCTGATCCGGATAATGTTTATACTGAGTATTACAAACCATGAAAATCAATGTTAAGAAAATAATGATGAGAGATCTGAATCCGGTGTTAAATTTTTTACGAAAAAATCACAGGGAACCCAATATATCTGCTCTCTCTAAAACGTTGTTTTTCCATTTTTCCCGGAAATTTGGAATTTATAGTTCCAAAATGATCATTTTTTCATATAAAGAATTTAAGATCATTTACTAAGAAATGACAATTAAAGGTAATAAATTATAAAGTGGGAAATATGTTAGGAAATTCTTGAAACTGCGCTGTGTGATCTGTGGAGGCCTGCAAATTTCATGTTTGAAATCAGAATATGGGGAAACAATCATGCTAAAAAATTACATCAAAATTGCGTTGCGTGCGATTCTGCGCAATAAGGTTTATTCTCTGATCAACATCAGCGGACTGGCAATAGGGATGGCCGGCGCGTTGCTGATTCTGCTTTGGGTTAAGTATGAACTGGATTATGATCATTTTCATGAAAACCTGGATCAGATTTATCGTGTGGTTGTGGAACATGACGGTTTTCGTACGCCGACGACGCCCGGTCCGATGGCTGCCTTTCTGCAGGCGGAAATACCCGAAATCGAAATTGCCACGCGTTTTAAGCATGATCGTACGGTGCTGAAGTACGGGGATAAGAGTTTCCGCTTTGATGGGCTGAATGCCGAGCCGTCTTTCATGGATGTTTTTACTTTTCCGCAAATTAAAGGCGACGTTAAAACCGGTTTGGATGACGTACAATCCATTGTTTTAACCGAATCGGCGGCAAAGAAATTGTTCGCTGATGAGGAACCCGTAGGAAAGATCGTGCAGCTTTCCAATCGCTGGACGGCAAAAATCGCCGCAGTCATTAAAGATGTTCCGGCCAACTCCAGTCCGCCCCTGCGATTTGAATATCTGGCGCCGTTTAAAACCTATTATTTCTGGCGCGAACCGGATAGCTGGAACGCCAGTTCCGATTATAATACCTGGGCCCTGCTGACTGAAAACAGCAACATAGAAGCCGTCAATGAAAAGATTGATGCCTTGATTAAACGGCATAATCCCGATCCGAACCTGCGTATTTTTCTGCAGCCTTTCAGGGAAATTCATCTGCAGGCAGATACCCATCGCTGGGACGGTCCGCACGGCGACATGCAATACGTGATTATTTTTTCCCTGCTGGCATTCATCATACTGGCGATTGCCTGTATTAATTTTATGAACTTATCAACCGCCCGCGCCACCATGAGGGCAAAGGAAGTGGGTGTGCGCAAGGTCGTCGGCGCGGATCGCAGCCAGTTAATGAAACAATTCTTCAGCGAATCTTTTGTTTTTGCCTTAATGGCCCTGCCCGTATCCCTTCTAATTGTGGAACTGGCCTTACCGGCATTTGTCCGTCTTACAGGAAATCATCTGAGTTTTGATTTCAGAGAACTATGGACCTTGGTTACCGTTGCGGGGATTTTTATTTTCACAGGCCTGGTTTCCGGTTTGTATCCGGCATTCTTTCTGTCTTCATTCAAACCGCTTTCAATAATAAAACAGGGATATCTATTTAACAGCGGAGCTCAGGGACACGGTGGAAATTTATCAATACGTAAATTTCTGGTTATTTTTCAGTTTGCCCTGTCGGTAATGGTTATCAGTGCAACGCTAATCATATATCAGCAGTTATCATTTATCAGAAACGAAAACCTCGGATTCGATCAGGAAAATTTACTTTATGTATCACTGTCCAATAATTATCCCGCGGAGGCCTACCGGGCCCTCAAAAATGAACTGGCCAATATGAGCGGAATTGCCGCTGTCGGCGGATCGGATCAACTGCCGACCGATACCGATTTCATCCCTGCGGTAAAGTGGATGGTACAGGGAGAGCAAAAATCAGGCGGATTTACCGCTTTCATGGTTGATGAAGATTTTATCGATGTCTACCGGATTCCCGTGGTTCAGGGACGCGCTTTTTCAAAAGAAATTGTTACAGATAAAACGGAGGCCTTTGTTGTTAATCAGGCCGCGTTAAAGGCGCTCGGTCTTAAAGAACCCCTCGGTGCGCAAATCGAAGTTTACAACCGAAAAGGTAGAATTATCGGCGTCGTAAAAGATTTTCATTTTGAGACTTTCCGGGAGGCAATTGAGCCTCTGTTTATGATGCCTGCAGAGCAGTGTATAATCATGAACATCCGTTTACAACCGGAAAACATTACCGAGACAATTGATCGCATTAAACAGGCTGTGGCAAAACATTATCCGGGCAGTCCTTTTATTTATGAATTTCTGGATAATGAAATTGATCATCTGTACCGCACCGATCGGCGGATGGGGCAGATATTTATAAGTTTTTCGGCGCTGGCCATTTTGCTCTCCTGTATGGGTTTGTACGGATTGATTTCGTTCGTCGCCGAGAGGAAGACGAAAGAGATCGGCATCCGCAAAGTTTTGGGAGCCTCGGTTTCAGGTATTGTTCATATGCTTTCGAGGGAATTTGCTAAATGGACGTTCATCGCGATCATCATCGCCTGGCCGCTTGCCTGGTATGCAATGCATCGCTGGCTGCAGAACTTCGCTTACAGGGTGGAAATCTCCCTATGGGTATTTTTATTAGCCGGTGGAATCACAGTCCTCCTGGCAATACTGACCGTAAGCTGGCAGGCTATCCGGGCGGCGCTGGCCAATCCTGTTGAGTCTTTACGGTATGAGTAAAGACAAAATCCCGGTTCCATCGGGATTGAATCTTAACGCTACGAATAAAATTGTGAAACGTCAAAGGTCAGAGGTGAAAAGAAGTCGTCACCGTATGGCTCACTGCTCACACTTGACCTCTGACAAATAAGGAACTTACAAACTTGTCCAAAATAGTATATCAGAACGTTTATTTTGATTGAAATGCGGAAATAACGCCTCACCCCCGGCCCCTCCCCACGCGTGGGGAGGGGTGAAGGGGATGATTAAAAAATATATTTTTTATCATGATTTACACATTATTTTGGATAGCATTGAGGAACTTATCGTGTTAAAAAACTACTTTAAAATTGCCCTGAGAATGATTCGCCGGGATAAGCTGCATTCGCTGATCAATATTCCGGGATTTGCGGTTTCACTGGCTGTGGTCAGCCTGCTTTTCCTGCACGTGATTAATGAGTTTCAGGCCGATCATTTTCATGAAAATTATCAGCGGATATACCGCTTTCAGAAAGTTGAACAGGGCGAAGCATCGACACATCTGCCGTCAAATTTTGCGTCCGTTTTGAAACAGAACTATCCTGAGATTGAAGAACTGGTTCGGCTCTGCCGGGCCGGATCTCTGATTGAATATGAGGAAGAAACCGTTTCGGTTAATGAATTGATTTTTGCCGATGCATCGTTTTTCAGCGTTTTCACTTATCATTCATTGAAGGGTAATTTGAATGATTTTCAAAGAAAACCGGCTTCAGTAGTATTAACACGAACCACAGCCGGGCGTATTTTCGGTGACAGCAATCCGGTTGGTAAGACAGTCCTCCTTAATAAATCTTTTCCGGTCACGGTGCGGGCGGTCATCGAGCCGCCGCCGAAAAATTCAAGTCTGCCATTTTCAGCGCTGGTTTCTTTTGACATGCTGGAAAAACTTCATCCGGACTGGGTCGATAACCGGGACGCCTGGCAATATGAATATTACCTGCTGCTGCATAACCGGAATGCCGCTGACGCGCTGTCTGATAAAATCGCCGAAACGCTGCCGCCACATTTGAGCAACGGCTTCCGCAACGCAACATACACCTTATTTCCGTTTTCTGAAATATACTTTGATACTTCCGTGCACGACATGATGCAGCACGGCAGTGCGCTGCGTCTGCTCATTCTCGGCAGTATCGGACTGTTAATTCTGATTACGGCGATGATTAATTTTATCAATCTGTCGCTGGCCAAATCTTTAAAACGGGCGCAGGAAATCGGTGTTAAAAAAATTCTCGGCGCCGGTCGCAGGGCGCTCATCGGTCAGTTTCTTACGGAAGCATTGATTATCATTTCAATATCGTTTGCCCTGTCGCTTGTACTTACAGAATTAATGATTCCGCGTTTTAACGCATGGTTTTTCACGGATATTTCACTGCGCATTATTGCGTTCCCCGAAGCGCTGATCATTCCGGGGCTGGGGATTCCGGCCCTGACAATGATCGTCGGATTTTATCCCGGCATGTATCTGACCCGCTTCAAAGCCGTGCGTATAATTCAGGAGCAAAAACTGACCGCTGCGAAGCGCGGCCGTCTCAGGCAGCTCCTGATTGTCGTACAGTTTATTATTTCGATTATTTTGATTTTCAGCACCCTGGTTATCCGTGACCAGGGACAGATGATGCAGAGCGCCGATCTTGGTTTTCAGGATGAGAACGTCCTGATTGTAAACACTCCCGGCGCCGGGATCGATGCTTTTAAAAATGAAATGGTCAATCATCCGAATATTGATCAGATTGCCCTGAGTACAGCCATTCCCGGATTCGGCGGCAGTCAGTTAACCACCAACTGGACTTACAGGGGACAAAACAGAAAAGTCAGTTATTTTTACGGCCATGCCGATGCGGAATATTTAAGTTTAATGGGATTCCGGCTTCATGAAGGGCGCTTTTTCTCTGAAGAACGGGATCATCAAAATGCCGTATGTGTGATCAATGAAGCGGCGATGAAGGCCTTTGGTATCGATGATATCAATCAGGCTGCCTTTAAAGATGATGGCAACGCAGCGCCGGTCATCGGCATTATTGAAGATTTTAACTACCGCTCGCTGCATTATGCCATCCAGCCGCTGGTGCTCTTTTACAAACCGGATTTGCATAGCGGGGCGGCAGTCATAAAACTGAATGCCGCGTCGTTCAAAGCTATCGATCAGACCATCGGATTTCTAAAAAATCAATGGGCAAACTATGCCGCGGATGTCCCGTTCGTATATCAGTTTCTGGAAGAACGGCTGAATAATTGGTACATCAGGGAAACGATAACCAGGAAGCTGCTGCTAACTTTTTCAGCGCTGGCGGTTTTGATTTCCTGTCTGGGACTTTTGGGTATTGTTTCAATCACCGTTGAACAGCGCACAAAAGAAATCGGCATCCGGAAAGTGTTGGGCGCAACGGTCGGCGATCTTACCTTTTTAATGACCGGGCAATTTTTGGTATTGATTATAACCGCAATGGTTGTCGCTTTTCCCGCTGCTTATTTTATAATGAACCGCTGGCTGAGCAACTTTGCCTATCGCATCGATATCGGCTGGGACATGTTTCTGCTGACTGCCATATTGGCGCTGATTACAGCTTTGGCAACGATTAGTATCCGGGTTGTTCGTGCCGCCCTGGCCAATCCTGTTGAGGCTTTACGATATGAGTAAAGCCGAAATCCCGGTTCCATCGGGATCGAGGCTTTAAGATACGGGTAGTGAAGAATAAATTACTGAATTGATGAATTGCTGAATTGTTGAATTTCTGGGAGAGCGCGACTCAATTCTATTCCGTCCCTACCGGGACGAATCTATTCATAAGAATATACTATCTATAAATATGGCCTCCCGTACGGGAGGCTGTCTTTGCACTGAGAGAAGATGATTTTTTCAATATCGGGTCAGGCGTGCTGAAATTGTTCAAAACTTGATTGGGCGGTTAACTCTTTGTGTACTTTGTGAAATCCTGGGGGGCTTTGTGGTTCTCTTCCTCCGGGAAGCATTTAAGAAAAAACCACAGAGGGCGCCAAGTCCGCACAATGTTCACAGAGGAAGAAATTATTTTGTCGCAATAAATTCAGAGCTCCTGACTTAGTTGAACCAATTTTTCTGCCACAAAAGTGGCGGCTTACGCCACAAAAATAAAACCTCTGCGAAGTTAAGGTTTTTATATTTGCAATCGAATTGAAATGTTATCTGTCTATTATCACAAGAACAATTTTTTTTCGTTGTTAAAAAAATCTTGTGAAAATTATTTTTTTTAGTGCATTTTATTGCCGCATTTCTTATACTGTATACAATTCTGAATCTTACCGTTGAATTGCAAATTGAGGCTTTGTATGATTTCAAAAGTGTTTACCGCCGCTTTGATGGGGATCGATGCGTTTCAGGTGGAAGTGGAAACAAATATCGAAGGCAACGTCCCCTACTTCGGCATCGTCGGTCTGCCCGATAACGCGGTGAAAGAAAGTCGTGAAAGGGTAGTGGCGGCGATTAAAAATTCCGGTTTTCGTTTTAAGCATGACCGACGTATAACCATCAACCTGGCCCCGGCCGATATCAAAAAAGAAGGCTCATCTTACGATTTACCCATTGCCATCGGCATCCTGGCCGCCCAGGAAGAACTGGAGAACAGTTGTATTGATGAATATCTGGTCCTGGGCGAACTGGCCCTCGATGGCACGCTGCGACCGATTCACGGCAGCCTGTCCATTGCCGTCAAGGCGAAGGAATCCGGATTCAAAGGCATTATCCTGCCCGAAGAAAACGCCCGCGAGGCGGCCATGGGCGGCGGCGATCTGAAAATCTACCCGATGGTTAATCTGTTAGATGTGGTCAATTTTCTGAACGGCAACAGCGATTTCGAGCCCTTTCAAGTGGACATCCGGGAAATCTTCGAACAGGAACAGCAACTGAATATCGATTTCTGTGACGTCAAAGGACAGGAACACGTGAAGCGATCCATGGAAGTGGCCGCGGCCGGCGGGCATAATCTGATCATGATCGGTCCGCCCGGCTCGGGAAAAACAATGCTGGCCAAACGCTTTCCCAGCATCATGCCGTTGATGTCCCTGGAAGAGGCCATCGAGACTACCAAAATTCACTCCGTTTCCGGATTGCTGCCTTCCGATCATGGACTGGTGGCCGTGCGTCCGTTTCGCTCGCCTCACCACACAATTTCTGATGCTGCCCTCGTCGGCGGCGGAAAATATCCGCGGCCGGGCGAGGTCAGTCTGGCTAATCACGGCGTGCTGTTCCTCGATGAATTGCCGGAATTTAAAAAGAATGTGCTGGAAGTGATGCGTCAGCCCATGGAAGATTTGAAGGTCACCATCTCCCGCGCCGCCCTTTCCCTGACCTATCCGGCCAATTTTATGCTGATCGCCGCCATGAATCCCTGTCCCTGCGGCTATCACGGCGATCCGGTTAAAAGCTGTTCCTGTGCCATGCCCCAGATTCAGAAATACCGCTCGCGTATTTCCGGTCCGCTGCTGGACCGCATCGATATTCATGTGGATGTCCCGGCGGTTAATTTCAAGGAATTGTCATCGGACCGCAAGGGCGAGCCTTCAACGATGATTCGCCAGCGCGTGCAGCGGGCGCGGCAGATTCAATTGCAGCGTTTCAGTCATGAAAAGCATATTTACTGCAATGCCGATATGCAGCCCAATCAGATCCGTAAATACTGCCGCATAGACGACGCCGGGCGCGAACTGCTGAAAACAGCCATTAATCGATTGGGACTCTCGGCGCGCGCTTACGACCGCATTTTGAAGGTTTCGCGCACCATCGCCGACCTCAGCGCCGCCGAACATATCCTGCCCGAGCATCTCAGTGAAGCGATTCAGTACCGCAGTCTGGACCGCGATACGGAGGGTTGATCTTTGAGAGAATATGTTTAGTCCGCTAAAGCCTCAGTTTCCGAGAGTTTTAACTGGGCTGGAAAGGAAAGTCCGGAAAATAGAAGGATTTCAGTCTGAAATTGTGTATTGCATGATTTTAGGCTAAAGCCC
>CAYXRA010000133.1:0-12707 GCA_964467525.1 uncultured Calditrichaceae bacterium | reverse complement strand
AAGAAGGTGAAAATAATTTTTTTTTTGATTTACAGATTTCCAATTGCAATATTCAATCCCTCCCCTGTATCCCCTCTCCCGCGAGCGGGGGAGGGGAAGCAAGGGGTGGGGGGGAAAGAGGTTTTTTAGCAGTTTTTAAAATTTACCCCAAGGGATCCCGCTCGGGCGGGACAAATATTTTTGGTTAGTTTTTCGATACATGTTTTCTTTGACAAGTGTAAACTAAAATATATTTTCATCCGGCTGAAAATGGACTTAACGCGATTCAACCGCTTTTAAAATATGCTTTTCCCATTCCGGCATATAGCCCAGCGGCTGATGTACAGGCGCGACCGTGCGGTTAGGAAAATGGGTCTTCAGCACAACCATGTCCGTTTTATTAACTGTCATGGTGTCCAGCACGGTACTGTAAATTTTAATATCGGCCTCTTTTGTTTTTTCGATCAAAAAATCTTCGAGTGATTCGATGGCTGCTTTTTCGTTTTTCGTCCCGGCATTCCGGTCCGGCTTCAGTAAATCTTTTAATTGCTTTTTATAAATCAGATAATCCTGCCACATTGACTTTTGCTGACGGACGTATGCGGTTTCATCCAGCCCCAGATCGAAACAATGGCGCACCAGAAGTTCATCATCGAGAATATGCCGTGTTGCACTGATCATGTTCATGCGCAGCGCGCCGCGGTCCTGAATATTGACCGGATAGGGCGAAACAGCCAGCCGCTGCAGCAATTGCCGGACTGACCATACGGTTCCATCGCTGAAACGGGCCACCGGTTTATCCAAGAGTTGTTGATCTTCAATCATTAATTCAAACCGGGCTTCGTTTTCTTTGTTAGGCGTTAAGCCTTTCTCAAAGAGACGTGCGTCGAGGGTTTTGACCACGTGCGTAAATGTTTCTCTATCCAGATTAAACGTTTGCCCGGCCAGATTCTTATCAACATATGCGGTGAACTGTTGCGTGGCTTTTCTTTTACGCAGCATTTTACGGAGTTTTCTTTTTTCATTTTCAAAATCCTGGCGAGAACTAAACTTTTCCTGTTTTCCGGTCAGTTTCAGGATAAACCAGAAACGTCCCTCCTTTACCGGGGCGCTGATTTCATTAGGCTGCATATCCTGCAGGGTGCGTTCGATGTTTGGCAGATTGCTTTCAAAATCAATCGTATCCGCCGGTATTGTATTTTCCGAATAACCGTGCATACGGGCCAGGGCTGCAAAGCTGAGACCTTCGTCCAGTTGCCGGTAACTTTGGGCAGCCTGTGCTTCATCCTCGAAAAGTAAATACCGCACCGCATACGATTTCTGCGCAGCAAAATAAGCGGATTTCAGTTCCTGTTCTGAAACCGAGATCTGACTTAAAATCTTATCCCGCCACAATTTCTCGATCATCGCTTCGCGCTCAAACCTGGCGGACTGCGCTTTGATGTAATCGTTTTCATTCAGGTCGCGCGCATATCCGGCATCGGCGATTAATTTTTCGCCAATCATGGTAAACAGCATCCGCTGCCTGGCCAGATCCGGATTGCTGATCTGACTGAGATGGGGATTAAACCGGCAGGCGTCACGGAAAGCTTCCAGAGAAATAGTCAAATCGTTTACCTGGGCAACCTTAACAGTTTCTTGTTTTTTTTCACAGGAAAAGATAAAAAAAAGTATGACCGCAACCGGCCATACTTTTAAATAGTTTGAAATATGTTTTTTTGTCATAAGAGACTTTTACTTATTTTAGCGCTTACTTTGTCTTTCCGGGATGCCATTCGCTGCTCTTCAGCAGAACATCCTGGATGCGGTTAACCAGTTTGTGCGGATCGCTCAGATAGCCTTCCAGCAGCAATGCCGATTCGAACAACTGCTCGATGCTGTCCGCAATAAACGGATCTTTGGGATCACTTTTGTAGATTTTCAGCAGATTACGGGTCAGCGGATGATCCTTGTTGATTTCGAAAATCTTCCTGGGAACGCTGACATCTTTATTCATAATATGCATCATTTTCTGCATGTGCGAGGTCATGCCCCCTTCGGGATTGACCAGACAGGAAGCGCTGTCCTTCAATCGTTTGGACTCCCTGACCTCGGTAACGCGGTCGCCCAGCACGTCTTTTGTTTTCTGCAGAAATTTTTTGAAGACCGCTTCTTCACCCTCACTCATCTCTTCCACTTTTTCTTCATCTTTCACCGTATCTTCGTATTTCTCTATCTTGCTTAAATCAGCCTGTTCAACCGCGGTTAAGGTATAATCTTTTTTATATTTGGCCAGGCCGCTCATGACAAACTCATCGACCGGTTCGTAAAGGTAGAGCACTTCAAGGCCTTTGCGTTTGAAAATTTCCAAATGGGGATCATTTTCCAGGGCTTCCCGGCTGGCCCCGCTCAGGTAATAAATTTCCTTCTGATCCTCTTTGGCCCGCTCAACATATTCGGCAAATGATGTCAGGGCATCGGCATTTTCACTGTGCGATGAATTAAAGCGCATCAGTTCGGCGATCCGTTCATGATTCGCATAATCATTGTAGCCCAGCTTGAAAATCTTGCTGTGTTCTTTCCAGAATTCAGTATATTTTTCCGGTTCGTTTTTAGCCTTCTTTTCAAGATAAGACAGCACCTGTTTCACCAGCGTCTGCGAGATTTTGATAACTACACGGTTTTCCTGCAGGGTTTCCCGGGAGATGTTCAGCGGGATATCCGGTGAATCGACCATTCCTTTGATGAAGCCCAGATACTCCGGCAGCAGATCGGAATTTTTATGTTGAATCAAAACATTGCGCACGTACAAATCGAGACCAATATCCTCTTTTGAAACGCCGAACATATCGAAACTGCGCTTTGGGACGAACATGATGCCGTTAAACTGTACCGGCGCATCGATCGATACATGAATGGTATCCATCGGCGGCTCGTTGTCATAAGTTAAAAATTTATAAAATTCTTCATATTGTTCAGGTTTAATACTGGATTTCGGCTCGCGCCAGAGTGCGGCTACCGTGTTGACTTTATCGCCGTCCAGCTTAATCGGAAAGGATATGAAATTGGAATGTTTTTTAATAGCCGATTCCACACGATATTTTTCGGCGAATTCTTCGGCATCATCTTTAAGATGAATTTCAATCGTCGTACCGCGCGGCAATTTTTCTTCCGGCTCGGCGATACGGAAATTGCCCAGGCCCTCCGATTCCCAGCGCATCGGCGGCTCATCCGGTAAATATGACCTGGTGGTGATTATAACTTTTTTAGCAGCCATAAACACGGAATAGAATCCGACGCCGAAGCGGCCGATAATATTTGATATGTCCTTATCCTTAGCTTCTTCCGAAAGTTTGGTTAAAAATTCTTCCGAACCGGACTTGGCAATGGTACCGATATTTTTGATAATTTCATCCCGCGTCATCCCGATGCCCGTATCGCTGATGGATAACATTTTTTTGTCTTTATCGGTTTTAATTTCGATACCCAGGTCGAGACCTTTATCAGCCAGCTCTGTACCCCGGGTCAGTTCAAACCTGACTTTGTCCAGCGCATCGGATGCATTGGATATCAATTCACGAATAAAAATTTCACGGTTCGTGTACAGTGAGTGGACTAAAATATCCAGTAGTTTGTTGACTTCTGCTTTAAATTTATAGGATCGCGCTCTCTGTGTCATTTTTGTCCTCCATTTCAAGTTCACGCTTTTGTATTTATTGTTTGTACTAATTGACTGATGTAAAATAAATAAAGTTGTTACATTTTTGTCCGGGAATTATTCCGTGGCAGACAGTTGCTCAAGTAATTCCGCCATATCCTTAACAAACTGATTGCCATCTTTAAAACCCATTTTATATTTCCGGACTTTTCCGTTTTGGTCAAGCACTACCAGCGTGGGCAGGGATTTGGCGCCGTATTTCTCAGCAACTACCTGGTATTGATCCAGCAGCACCGGCAATGTTATGTTTTTCTCCTTTAAAAAAGGCTCTACCTTTGCTTTTTCTTCGCCCACGTTAATAAGAAAAAATTTAATTTTTTTATCACGAAATTGTTCCGCAACCTGTGTCAGATATGGAATTTCCTTCATGCAGGGCGCACACCAGGTGGCAAAGAAACTCATCACCACAGCATATTTATCCTTGTTAATCCAGGGCTTGCGTAATTTTTCGCCGCAGAAATCCCGCAGGAAAACATACTTATTATTCATATCGGGCAGGGTAAACGTAGGCGCCTTATCGCCGACTGCAAAAACAGGGTCGTCATTTTTATCAGATGCTGCTAATGGCGTGACAAGAATCAGCAGGCTTAATAGAAATGTTGAAAATGTCTTCATTGAAAATCCCTTTTCTTTTTGATCTAACCTGGCGCTTTGAATATACTTAAATTCAGCATACAACATAGAAATTTAAATATAAATACCCCTATTAATCAATAGTCTGCAAATACAACGGCAATGAATCTTAGTTCAGAAACCGGTAAAACGGCAAGCGAAGAATTTTAAGAAAATATTGACTCAAGTGAAACTTTTAATTAGACTTGTTGTCTACTTAATAACCAATGGTCAGTAAATTACTAGCCATCAAATATGGAACAATAAATGGGTATTGCAGAACGTAAAGAACGTGAAAAGGGACGGCGCAAGAAAGAAATTATTGACGCCGCCGAAAAAATATTTTTTAAACTAGGATTCGAAAGCGCCTCCGTCGAAAAAGTCGCGGAAGAGGCCGAACTGAGCAAAGCGACGCTCTATCTCTATTTTAAAAGCAAAGATGAGCTCTATTTCGCCATCTGCATGCGCGCCCAGGAAAAAATGTACAAGTTAATCGACAAAGCGCTTGACCTTGCCAGCAACACCAAAGATAAAATCGAGACACTTTTTTATACGCTGGCAAAATTCCAAAAAATGTATCCGGATTATTTTAACACCTTGTTTTATTTTCAGACCCACCCGCTGGCCATCGACCCGGAAAGTGAAATGGCCATTGAGAATAAAAAAATCGATCAGGAATATATCAATCGCTGGATTGAACTCATCGATAACGGAAAGAACGAAGGGATCATTCGCACGGACCTCAATCCGGTCAATACCGTTTTGCTGATCTGGATGCAATTATCCGGATTTCTGAAGATGTACTCTGTCTGGCATTCGGAGCTGGAAAAAGATTTTCAGATTTCGGAAGAAGCACTTTTAAAAGACTACTTTAAAATTATTTTTGATGGTATCAGAGCAAACTAAAATCATATCGCTGAAGGAAAGGATTGCTTTATGATAAAGAAAGTTTTTATCTGTTTGAGCCTGGCTATGGCAGTAATGCTGTTTACGGCCTGCGGTGAAAAAGAAACCGAAGCGCGGAACATGGAACAAATTTATAAAGAAGAAGGCGTACCTGTCCGAATCGAAACCGTAGAACCGCAGCAATTCAGGAAAACGCTGAATTACAATGCGGTATTGAGCGGCATCGAGGAATCCTCCGCTTATGCCAGTATCGATGACCGTGTCGAAAAAATTTTAGTACAGGTTGGCGATTATGTGAAGAAGGATCGTGTTTTGCTCACCTTTCCTACAGACAATCCGGCCGCCCGGTATCAGCAGGCCAAAGTCGCCTGCGAAAATGCAAAAAAGGCTTTTGAGCGTGTCGAAAATCTCTATGAAAGCGGCGGCGTATCACAGCAAAATTATGACAATGCCAAAGCACAGTACGATGTGAGTAAAGCCAACTGGGATGCGGTTAAACAGGCGGTAAAAGTCCGCGCTCCCATCAGCGGCTATGTGACGAAAATTAACGTGGTGGAGTCGGACAATGTCGACCGTCAACAGGAATTGTTCACGATCTCACGGACCAACAAAATGAAATCGCAGGTCTGGATTTCCGAAAAAGACATTAGGCGTGTAAAAGTCGGTCAACCGGCCGCGGCAACCTGGCATAAAAGAACAATTACCGGTAAAGTCGTCCGGGTTGATATGGCCATGAATCAGATGCATCAGGCATTCGGCGCCGTACTGGAATTTGAAAATCCCGATAATACGCTCATGGGCGGCATCACCGCCGAGATACAAATTGAAACCTACAGCAATCCCGGCGCAATTGTCATCAACATGAAAAATCTGATTCGCGAAAATGACAATCAGTTTGTTTTTGTGAAGCAAAATGACATTGCCCGTAAAATACCTGTTGAAACCGGAAAACGCCATGAACTGCTGGTTGAAATCGAGAATGGTTTGAACGCTGGCGATCAACTCATCATTGAAGGACAACTTTTATTGGATGACAGCAGCAGAGTGAAAATTATTGAATAAGGATTAAAAATATATGTTTCTATCTGATATTTCGATAAAACGACCCATCATGATCAGTATGGGACTGATTGTTTTTATTCTTTTCGGAACGCTGGCCTATTTCAGCTTAACCCTCAATTTAATGCCCGATGTGGAATTCGGCTTTGTGACGGTTCAAACCATTTATCCCGGCGCCGGCCCGAAAGAAACAGAAACACAAATCACCAATAAAATTGAAGACGCAGTGGCCACCATCAGTAAAATTGACCGGATGCGATCCTTTTCCATGGAAGGCGTTTCCTACATTATCATCCGCTTCGAAATGGACAAGGACCCCGATATTGCCAACCAGGAGGTCAAAGATAAAGTCAACGGCATTTTAAATGATCTGCCCCGCGATGCGGAGCTGCCGGTGGTGGAAAAATTTGACGTGAGCGCTTTTCCGATCATGGAAATCGTCCTCACCGGTGAACTGGATATGAAGGCTTTGTACGAGCTGGCCGATAAAAAACTGAAAGATCGCCTGTCTCAGGTTGAAGGGGTGGGGAAAGTTACCCTTACCGGCGGACAGGAACGGGAAATTCACATTGAGCTGGATAACCGCGTGGTTTATCAGAACGCAATTTCATTACAACAACTGAGTCAGATTCTGGCCGCACAAAATATGGACATCCCGGGCGGACATTTTCTGCAGGGTACGCAGGAATACTCGCTGCGCATGAAGGGTGAATTTCAGGATCTGGCAGCGATTGAACAACTTGAAATTCCCACGGCCTTCGGTACCAAAAAAATCGGCGAACTGGGCGAAGTTTACGATACCGGCGCTGAAATCCGTCAGCGCAGTACGTTTTTTAACAATATCGACAAAATCCGCGAAAGCAGTGTGGTGCAGATGAGCATCATTAAAAGCGCCGACGGCAACACGGTTGAAATGGCCGAAGCGATACGCGCGGAACTGCCTGAGCTGGAAAAAGAACTGCCGGCGGGCTGCCGCCTTTCAATCGTCGATGATGCCTCCCTGTTTATCGAAAGTTCGGTGAACGATACACTGAGCAATATTTTTCTGGGTGTGATACTGACCGGCCTGGTTTTGTTGTTTTTTCTGCACGATCTGCGATCAACCATCATTGTCGCCATGGCCATGCCCATGTCCATTTTATCGACGTTTCTGTTACTGCAATTCTCCGACTTCAGTTTAAACATCATGACGTTGATGGGGCTTTCCACGGCAGTGGGCATTCTGGTTACCAACTCGGTTATCGTTCTGGAAAACATCTTCCGCCACAAAGAGATGGGGCATAACCGTCGTGAGGCGGCCGGAAAAGGCACCGCTGAAATCGCCGTAGCGGTAATTGCCTCAACGATGACCAACATTGTGGTATTTTTACCGATCGCCATGATGTCCGGCATGGTTGGCCAGTTTTTTAAAGAATTCGCCCTGACCGTAACCTACGCCACCATTTTTTCAATCATTGCCTCCTTTACCATAACCCCGATGCTGGCCTCGCTTATTCTCCCCAAGGTGGACACAAAAAAACACCGCATCGGTGAAAGACTGGAAAAGATTTTTCATGGCTGGGAAATCTGGTACCAGAATAGTCTGAAATTTCTGCTGGTCAATAAAATGCGCAGTGCCTTATCCATTGCGATTGCTTTCGGAATATTTTTCATAACCCTGTTTCTGTTTTCAAAGGGACTGGTCGGTTTTGAGTTCATGCCCATGCTCGATGAGGGTGATATCAAAATCGAAGTGGAACTGCCACAGGGATATAATCTTGATGAAACGACGGATCTGGTTCAGCAGATCGAGCAAAGACTGGCCGGCTATGAAGAAGTTAAACAGATACTCACCACGCTGGGCTCAATCAGCCAGCTCGATATCGGTACAAATCTGGCCCTGGTAAATGTTAAACTGATCGATGTGGATGAACGGGATTATTCAAGCAGTGAAATGGCCGGCCGGTTCATCGAAACGCTTTCCGATATCCCAAACGCTAAAATCCGTGTTTCAGCAATATCTTCCATAGGCGGCGGTGATGCCCCGGTTCAGTTTTATCTGCTGGGTCAGGATATTGAGCAGTTGGAACGCTACAAAAGAGATGTCATCGATAGAATAAAAGACGTCCCCGGTCTGGTCAATTTAAACACCAGCTCCCGTCCCGGTAAACCGGAAATCACCTTAATACCGGACCGCAAAAAAATTGCCGATGCCGGACTTACGATATATGACCTGGCGATGGCTCTGCGTAGTGCGGTTGAAGGGGCCATCGCAACCCGCTATCGCGAGGCCGGCAATGAATATGACATCCGTGTTTCCCTGAGCGATGAAACCGTTGACACTCCCGAAAAAGTGGGCAATATCACGGTAGTTTCGCGGAGTGGAAAACATCGCCTGGGCGATCTTGCGGACATCGCTTTCAGCGAAGGCTACAGTAAAGTTTTGCACAGAAACAAGTTTAAATCGATTGAGTTTTCCGGATTCACCGCGCCGGATTATCCGCTGGGCGACATTGTCGATGCCATCGATCTGGAGGTCGCAGAAATCGAGTTTGCGCCGGGTTATAAGATGCAGTGGGGCGGCGAAGCGGAGATGATGGCGGAATCGATGATGGAAATGATGCGCACCTTTATCATCGCCATCGTTTTAACCTATATGCTGTTAGCGGCAATTCTGGAAAGTTTAACCCAGCCCTTAATGATTCTGGCTACGATTCCCTTAGCACTCATCGGTGTTTTTCTGTCTCTTTTTGCTACCGGAAAAACCATGAATGTCATCTCTATGATGGCCATTATCATGCTTGTCGGCATTGTCGTTAACAATGCAATCCTGCTATTGGATTATACAAACATCCTGCGCCGGCGCGGTAAAAACGTGCACGATGCCCTCGTCGAAGCCTGTCCCACAAAGTTGAAGCCGATCATCATGGCCACGGTAGCGATTATTCTCGGCATGCTGCCGCTGGCGTTGGGTATCGGATCATCCGGTGTTGAAATCAGGCAGCCGATGGGTATCGTCAGTATCGGCGGTCTTATTATTTCGGCGATCATGACCCTGTTTATCATTCCGACAATCTATTATCTAACAACTTTTTCCGATAAGAAATCTTCAAAAACCATTGCTGGAGAAGCGGATCATGTTTAAAAATTGTGTTTATTTATTATTGATAATATGCCTCTTTTCAGCCGGACTTCTTGCAAAAACGTATGATCTGGATGCCTTTTTAAGTCTGGTTGAAAAAAACAGCAAAGACCTGAAAATCGCGCAGAAAGATTTTGAGATGAGCAAGGCCGTAAAAAAGGAGGCCTGGGCCACTGCCCTGCCTAAAATTTTTGCCCGGGGAAACTATAAGCGTAACATTCTTGAAAATTTTCTCTATGTGGATTTTCCGGGTATGGGCAGGCAAAAATTCAAGATTTCGCGTAATAACGAATATGCTTTCAATGCCGTGCTGGATCAGACCCTGTTCAGCTTTCAGGTCGGCACGGCCCTTAAGGCCGCGCGTCAGTACGAAAATCTGGCCGATAATGTTTATGAAGCCAGCCGCCAGGCCATCGTGACTATGGCTAAAAAAGGATTTTATCAGGCCCTCCTGCTTAAGAAAGTCTGGGAAGTGAGTCGCGTATCTGAGGAAAATGCCAAAGACAATTATGAAAATATCAAACAGAAATTCGATAACGGACTGGTATCGGAATTTGAACTTCTGCAGGCTGAAGTAAACTGGAAAAATCAGATCCCCAAAACAACCGAAGCCAAAAAGAATTACGAAATGGCCCTGATTAATCTGAAGAATTTTGCCGGCATTGAGGATGAAAATTTTGAATTATCCGGACAACTGAATGTCATTCCTGACCAGCCGGAATCTTTGGAAGTACCGGCGATTCTGGAACAACGCCCCGATTTTAAAGCAATGATATGGGAAAAGAAGATGCGCGCGACCAACATCGACGCCAAATATGCGGAATACTATCCCTATCTGTCCGGCAGCCTGATGTATCTGTTCTCCGCACAGTCCGATGAATGGAAGTTTGAGAATCGCAACAACAATATCATTGCCGGTATTACGTTGAATATTCCCATTTATACCGGCGGCTATACCAGTGCGCAGGTACAAAAAGCCAGGATTGAATATGACAAGTCGCTGCTGAAAATTGACAAACAAAAAGAGAATATCGCCAATGAAATGAAAAATATCCGCCTGCGTCTGAACGAAGCGCAACTGCGCATCGAAGCGGCGGAGAGCACCTTAAGTTCAGCAGAGAAGGCATTTAAGATTGCCAAAGTCAGCGCGGACAACGGACTGATTACCCAACTGGAGCTGAAAGACGCCCGCCTGTTTCACGATCAGGCCCGGCTCAATTATTACATGGCCGTCTTTGACTATCTTAATGCCTACTTAGACTGGGAACAGGCTGCCGGAGTCGTTAAAGCAGACTAATATTTTCAAATTTTATCAAATCGAAAACTTCAAAAATAATTGAAATCTTAACCCAGCTGCAATTATTTACATCATGAATTTACTGTGGCTGCTTTTTTTTATTTTTGACATTAAATTGCAACTTTGGTTTTGATGTATGACTCATGAAATCTTTGATTTGCAATTGTTTAATGTTTAATTTATTTGATAAAAACCTGGCTATTATTATTCAAATTAAATCCAGCAGATTATGATTATAATTGTGCGGGGTACTTGGCAGGTATCCAATCATTCAGATTAGAAAAACAATTGATCATTAAAAAGAAAACTTTCGAAACAGATCGGGGTTTAAACATTTGAACAAGCGGAATGATTACGAAATAGTGGCGCGTGCCAAGGACGGTGACAAAAAAGCATACGACGAACTCACTTTAATGTATAAAGACGCTGTTTTCAGCATCATTTATCGTATGGTTCACAATCAGCAGGAAGCGGAGGACCTGACCCAGGAAGCATTCATTAAAGCTTACAACTCGATCAGTCATTTCAATGAGGAATATGCCTTCTCAACCTGGCTTTTTAAAATCGCTACCAATAATTGTATCGACTTTTTTCGCAAACGCAAGTTAAAAACTTACTCCATGGATAAGTCGATAAAATATAAAGATGAAGAAATTCAGCAGGAGTATGCTGATTCGGAACCTACTGCAGATAAAAAACTGCTGGCAAAAGAAAAAAGCAGAACCATAAAAGAAGCCATAAATCAGCTCCCCGAAAAGTACCGCACAGCTATTGTCCTGCGTCATCATGATGAAAAAACTTATGAGGAAATCGCCGATGTTCTCAATCTGCCTTTAGGAACGGTAAAAGCGCGTATCTTCCGGGCACGGGAAATGCTCAAAAAATTATTAAAGGATAAGATGACTTATTAAAAATTAAATCTGTGAATCACTTTTTTAAAGGTTGAACCGTCGGGCCCTCAATTGGCAACCAGCATTAAATCAAACTTCGGTTTTTCCGGATTCATCTTTTGTTTGACTTTTTTCATTTTCTGATCCAACGACTGTTTTGTTTTCGATACCTGATGAAACGCTTTTTTACTTTCAACTTCCACCGCGTATATTTTTTGGCTTACCTGCTTTTGTTTTTGTTCGAGTACTGTTACTCTTTTGTGAAGTGCGTAATTCAGATAAAGCAATTGAATCGAAAACATGATAAGGATTACTGCCGCTATTTTTAAATACTTTTTCATTGGTTTTACCTTTTGAAATAGAACGAATTTTATTTAACTTTTATTCATAACTGATAAACCATAACAGGATTTTTTATGATTACCTTATTATCCGGAACAACCAATCAGGATAAAATTTCGGAATTCTATGCATTACTTGATGATCGGAAGGTCAATCTGAAAAGTTTAAGGGATTTTGAAATTTTTCCCGAAGTTGTTGAGGACGGTCACACATTTAAAGAGAATGCCGCAAAAAAAGCGCGGAATTATTTCGAACATTTCGGACTTCCGGTTTTTGCCGATGATTCCGGTCTGGAAGTTTTTGCCCTGAACAATGAACCGGGCGTGTATTCAGCGCGTTACGCAGGCGAGGATGCCACATATCATGAAAACAACCTGCTTTTGATTGATAAAATCAAAAAGGTTCCCGAAAATCAGAGACAGGCGCAGTTTGTCTGTACCATCTGCTACAAGGATAAAGAGCAGGAATTGTTTTTTACAGGTACAACAGAGGGAATTATTTTGACTGAATTCAGAGGCAATCAGGGATTTGGTTACGATCCTTTGTTTTATGTGCCCGAGGTGGGCAAGACTTACGCCGAATTACCAATGCAGGAAAAGAACTATATCAGTCACCGGGGCAAGGCGATAGAAAAATTTATTGATTATCTAAAAAAATATCACTTTGAAGGTTGACATATCATGGTAAAATTTCTATATTACGAGACTTTGTTTGAAGGCGCAATTCATCGGGGCGTAGCGCAGTCCGGTTAGCGCACCTGCCTTGGGAGCAGGGGGTCGGAGGTTCAAATCCTCTCGCCCCGAC
>CAYXRA010000132.1:0-12906 GCA_964467525.1 uncultured Calditrichaceae bacterium | reverse complement strand
ATCAGTTTGCTGCAAACCGGGACCCACGCCTGCCATAGGTCCAAAGGACTCCTATGGAGTATCCCTTTGGGATAACCCCTTCGTCGGAGCGGAAATATTGTCCCAATGCCCGTTGGATTTTTTTAATTCAACTATCGATATTGATAAATAAATTTCGTAACTTAACTTCTTATGTTCCGTAGAAAATGCATACATGTTTAACTTTATAAGGAGCCTTCAATGAATCAGTTAATGTCTGTGTTGTTATCCGTTTTTATTCTTTTCAGTTCAGGTATTTTAAATGCCGGTGAAGTTTATGAAACCCGCGATGTAATCCCGCCGGAGTATAAATGGGATTTAATGCCTCTCTACGAATCCAAAGAGGCATGGCAGGCAGAAAAAGACAAGCTTGCCGGCAAAATCGAAAAATTCGAAACGTACAAAGGAAGACTGACAGAATCAGCCGATGTGCTTTACGAATGTCTCGACTATACTTCCGATGTCGTAAAAACCTATTACCGTTTGTCATCTTATGCCTCGAGACTGTCCGATCAGGATACGCGCGAATCGGGACCGCTGGCCATGCGTCAGACCATCGGACAGCTCGGGACAAAACTCAGTTCAGCCACATCTTTTATTGAACCTGAAATTCTGGCTATTGATGAAAAAAAGATTGATACGTTTTTAAGCGAAAAAGAAGAACTCCGGGAATACGCCCATTATATCGACGATATCCGGCGTATGAAAGCACACACCCTTAGCAAAGAAGAGGAAAAAATTATCTCCGAAGCCGGTATCATGAGCGGCACACCATACGATATTTACAGTATCTTTAAAAACGCCGACATGCCCCGCCCCGAAATTACAGTCGATGAAAAGACAGTACGTTTGGATGATGCCGCTTATACGCTGCATCGCGCCAGTAAAAACAGAGATAAGCGCATCAAAGTGTTTGAAGCTTTCTTCGGCGCTTATAAAGATTTTGAGCGTACCATGGGTACCGAACTCTACAGTCAGATTAAAAAAGACATGTTCTACAAAAATGTCCGCAATTATGAATCCAGTCTCGAAGCGGCTCTAAAACCGAACAATGTGCCCGTTTCCGTTTATCACGGATTGATTGAAAGCATTCACAAAAATCTGCCCGTTCTGCATCGTTACCTGGAATTGCGCAAAAAGATGCTCGGCGTTGATGAACTGCATTACTATGACATGTACCCCTCGCTGGTGGAAAAAGTGGAAATGAGATACTCCGTTGAAGAAGCCCGGGATGTCATTAAATTAGCGCTGAGTCCTTTGGGCAATGATTATGTCAATGTATTGAATCAGGCTTTTTCCAACCGCTGGATCGATATGTTCCCCAATACCGGTAAACGCTCCGGCGCCTATTCTGCAGGTTCAGCCTATGACGTGCATCCCTACATTCTGATGAATTACATGGGCAAATACGATGACGTGAGTACGCTGGCACACGAGCTGGGTCATACCATGCACAGCTATTATTCCAACAAAAATCAGACTTTTATCAATTCTCATTATCCGATTTTTCTGGCGGAAGTTGCTTCCATTACCAATGAAAACCTGCTGGTGCACCATGTTTTAAATGAACTCGATGATCCGGAAAAACGGTTGTCCATTCTGGGCAGTCAACTGGAAACTTTCCGCACCACTCTGTTCCGTCAGACCCAGTTCGCCGAATTTGAACTGAAGATTCACGAGCTGGCCGAAAAAGGCGAAGCGCTGACCGGGGAAAAATTATCGCAGATTTATCTCGATATTCTGAAAACCTATTACGGACATGATAAAGGCGTTACGGTGATCGACGATCTTTATGCCGTCGAGTGGGCGTACATTCCGCATTTCTATTATAATTTTTATGTGTTTCAGTATGCCACTTCCTTATGCGCGGCAACGGCTGTCGCCGAAAAGATTCTGGACGAGGGCAAACCGATGAGCGAAGCCTATGTCAATAAATTTCTAAGCGCCGGCGGCTCCGACTATCCCATTCCAATCCTGAAGCGCATTGGCGTGGATATGACGACGACAGAGCCTTTTGACCTGGCTATTAAAAAGATGAATGAAATTATGGATGAGATTGATAAAATTCTTGAAAACAGATAGTCCACGATTCTGACTAAAAAAGCCCCGCAGGATTTTCCGGCGGGGCTTTTTTTTATACTTTCCGTAAAACATATTTGTATTTAAAATGTACCGGCGCTGTTTTCCAGATCGATTTCATTAATCCGCACACCCGGCGGCTGCTTCATGCAGTAGAGTACGGCATTGGCCACATCCCTGCTGCGCAGCATCTTACTGCGTTCCCAGTTGAAGGGCAGGGTATCATGCATGCTGGTATTTACAGATGCCGGGAATATCGATGTAACCCGGACTTCCCGTTCCGCGAGTTCCGCACGCAGGGTGTCGGCCAGTGCGCGCAGAGCAAATTTGGAAACAGCATAGGCGCCCCATTCCGGGAAGGCCTGCCTGCCGGCGACCGAATTGATAAAAATAACCTGTGCTCCCTTAGGCATCTGTGGAATTAATTTCCGGGTCAGCAGAAAGGGACCGGTGACATTGGTTTCAAGCGTATTTCGCCAGTTTTCCGCTGAGAAATTTTCCAGCCTGCCCACCCTGGCAATCCCGGCGCTGTGCACAAGCAGGTTCAGTTTACCATTAAATGTGTCAACAAATTCGCTGATCTGATTGATACCTTCCGGTTTTGTGATATCGGCCGGGACGGCAAACGCCGAGCCGCCTTCGGCCTGAATATAACCGGCCACCTGGTTGAGTCCGTCCTCATTGCGGGCAACCAGTAAAACCGTAAAACCGTTTTCCGATAATTCCTTGGCAATTGTTGCGCCGATACCTTTGCTGGCGCCGGTTACAACGGCTAACTTTGAACTAAACACTGCGCTCACTCCTGATTAAATGTAAAAATTCCGACCGGGTTTTTTCATCATCCTTAAACGATCCGATCATTGCAGAAGTGATCATCTTGGCCTGATCTTTCTGCACGCCACGCATCATCATGCACATGTGCTGACCTTCGACAACCACACCGACACCATCCGGATTCAGGTGGTCGTTCAGAATATCGGCAATTTGCCGGGTCATATTTTCCTGCACCTGCAGTCGGCGGGCAAACATATCGATCAGCCGGGGAATCTTGCTTAAACCCACGACTTTACCATTGGGAATATAGCCCACGTGGGCAACACCGAAAAACGGCAGCAGGTGGTGCTCGCACATACTGTAATACTCGATATTGGTGACCACAACCATTTCATCATATTTAACGTCATACATGGCGCCGTTAATCAGTTTTTCCGGATCCTGATGATAGCCTTTGGTAACTTCGCGGTACATTTTTGCTACTCTGAAGGGGGTCAGCTCCAGGCCCTGTCTTTCGGGGTCTTCACCAATACCGTTTAAAATTTCCTTGACCGCAGCTTCCATCGATTTCACTGCTACATCTCCTTTCCGAGTTCGAAGTAATTGTTGTTTGTTTCCCAAAGTTTGATATAATACAGCAGGTTATCGGGAATGCGCTGTTCCAGCTCCCGCCACAGATAAGCAACAATCACTTCACCGGTTGCTACATTTTCCTTAAAAAAAGGGACTTCTTCATTTAAATGCTTATGATCGAGTTCGCGCAGCACTGCATTTACACCGCGGTCAAATTCTGCCAGAGGCAGGATCATGCCGGTTTCCTCATCCGGCTCGCCTCTGACGGAAACCTCGATTTTATAATCATGACCGTGTCCCAGGGTATTATTACATTTATCATATACAGCGATATTTTCCTCATCCGATAAATTGTGCGCATGCAGCCGGTGGGCGGCGCTGAAATAATACACTCTGCTGAATGTAGTATTAAGCTTCATGATTGCTCCGCCAGACGTCCACATATAAATCGAATCGCTCATACAAACGAATTTTATGCAGATATAATTTTTTGCCGCCGCTTAATTTTTCATCGATCAGCTCAAACAGCACCCGTCCGATATTTTCCGTCGTCGGGATGCGCTCTTTAAAATAGGGCGTATCCAGATTCAAATATTTATGATCGAAATCCTTCAATACCATGTTGACATCTTTCTTAAGATCGCTCAGGTTGATGATCATACCCGTATCCGGATCGATTTTACCGCCAACCGTTACGTGCAGCTCGTAATTATGACCATGTCCGTAAGGACTAACGCACATATCAAACACCGCCTTATTTTTTTCTTCAGACCAGTCATCACGCCAGTAGCGATGACTCGCTGAAAACTCGAACTTTTTTGTGATCGTTACATTTTGAGACATTTTATCATTCCTGTTTTTCCAAATTTGAGAGGCAATCAAACTAAAAATTCTTAATATCTATTCCCTGCCGGCAAGCCGCCCGAGTATTTCGGCTAATTGGACCGCCGACCGGTCCCAGTTCATTTCAAGCGCCCGCTTACGGCCGGCATTTCCCATTGCTGACCTGCACTTATCGTCATTAAGCAAACGATCCATTGAATCCGTTAACTGATCAATATTGCCGGGTTCGCAAAGGATGCCCTCCTGTTCCGAAACGACCTCCGGCACGGCTGTGGATCGATAGGTGACAATCGGTAGTTTTGCGGCCATAGCCTCCAAAAACACGATGCCGAATGTTTCATGATAACTGGGCAGGCAAAACAAATCGGCATTTTTATACTGGGCAACCAATCGCGGCAGATCACCGATATCACCGCAGAACCGCACCTGACCGCTGCGTCCGAGTACATCGGCCAATTGCATGTTGGACTGATATTCCGGTCCCCCGCCGATGATGGTCAAAAGCAAATCGGGATTACGCTCCGCAAGGGGGTGAAAAGCTCTGATCAAATCAGCAATGCCCTTTCGTTTATACTGCCGGGCCACACACAAAATATTTTTGTTTCTTTTTTCCGGCGCCGGTCCGTGATCAATAATCTCTATCCACTGCCAGATGTCGATACCCAGGGGAACAATAGCAATTTTGTTTTTTGTAACTTTGTAATGCCTGAAAAGACTTTCAGCCGTATAGTTTGAGGGTACAACTATCAGGCGGGCCCGATTCATGTTTTCCTTTTCCCGCTCAGCCAGATGCTTGAGCACCGCTTTGTCTTTTCCTGACTCAAATTGCAGAATATCGGCCAGGGCTCCGGCATTAAGGGCAATAAAGGTTGACATGCCGGTTAAATCCAGCGCGTATCCGTCAAAATCGCTGCCGATCACAAAGTCGTAGCGGTTAAAATAGCGCTGAACAAGACTGCGGTTAAACGCCAGTCTTTTAAATGCCAGTTGTACGGGGTCGTTCTCGAGAAAATCGGGATGGATAATGGTGCTGTCGTGGCCGAGGCGCAGCATCGCCTCATGATAGCCTCTGATCATGCGCACCACACCCGATCCAATACGTACATCGAGCGGGTACGATGTGAGAAAAGCGATACGCAAAATATTACCCGGATTATTTTTTATTAATTTCAGTCCTTTTCGTCGGTAAACAATTGCCTGGGCATACTGGTCAGGGTCTGATCTTTTTCCCAGTTGAGCAGGGGCGCGGGGAGTCCGCGGCTGTTTGCCATTTTAAGCGCCTGAATTTTGACCTGATTAGCGATGTCATTATTCTCTCCCGAAACCAGCGAAATTGCAAGCTGTTCGAATACCTGTTCGGGGCGACTGTATATTTTCTCCACCCTGCCGTTTAACAGATCGCAGGCGGCGGCAATCTGAGCGTTCATTTTTAATTTTTGCATGATCTGATCCTCGGCAATATAAGAGGTGCTGTATTCGATCAGGTCGTTGCAAACCGCCAGATAATTATTAAAAATTTCTTTGGAAGCCCTTTGTCCCAGCAAATCCAAACCAACGTCAAGTTGATAGAGCCTGGTTAAAAACATGTCGATAAATCTGCCGCGAATAATACTGCCGTGCTGGGGCGCGAGCATCAACGGTTTCGGATCAAGCTCGGCAATAATATCAATGGCATAACGCAGGGCGCGATTGGATGGAAAATGTTTTTGGTGAAATTTACGGATGCGCTTCCAGTCGCTTTCATCGGCAAAGAGCTGGTTCACTTTTTCCTTATCGCTGGCTGCGCCAAATAAATCACCGGTAAAAAGGATGTCCGATTGCAGGTCGTAAGTCATAAACGCGCCCGGCGCGCTGCAGTATGGCGTTGCATAAAATTTTATTTTCTGACCGGTTGCCAGACCGGCTTCCCAGGCTTTAAAATCATCAATCAGTTTAACGCGCTGGGGATTGATATCATAATGGTAAATTGATTGCCAGTTGTCTTTGGTCGTTAAGAAAATGCCTCTGGGATTTGCATTTTGATAGAGCACCAGACTGTTGCAGACATCTGGATCGGGCTGGCTTAAGCTGTACATGCTGATTTTGGAAATATCACCGATAACCGAAGCAATTTTTTGTGAAACGCCGGAAAAATTAATCGACGATCCGGGATCAATCAGATAATTGATCTTTTTACCGCCACCCTTAAACTGCCGCAAATAGACATTCGACTGCAGGGTGTTTTCAGCCTTACGCGTACCGACCCACCACACGCCTTCATCCAGCTCGACGGCTTCGCTCACTTTCAGTGGATGCGTTTTGCGTGATTTATTTTTTTTCAGGTCGAAGCTGAAATCCATATCCTGCGTTCGGATTACAAATAATCCGCTTTTCCAACTGCGCAGCTGATCAAGGGCTTCATCTTCGGAAAACTTTTCATACTCAATTTTTTCGATGTCGCCCTTATTCAAACGCAATTTTCCAACCCGTCCGTTGCTCTGCAAAATAACCTCACCGGTTAAACTGCGGTCGTCACACAATTGCATGATGCTGTCCAGATCATACGTATCGAGGTTTCCCTTGATTTGTGTAGCCTGTTCCCGGCTTGTTTTGACGCGACGAAACAAAGCCTCAATTTTGACCACCACCTCATCGAAAGAAAACGGTTTAATGATAAAATCATCCGCGCCGACTTTAAATCCTTCCACCATCATCTCTTTTTTGGCGGTCAGAAAAATAAAGGGTATGCTTTTGGTGAGTTCATTTTCCCGCACCATTTTACAGAATTCTATGCCATCTATATCCGGCATCAATATATCAGAAATAATCAGGTCAGGCAGAAAACTTTTTATATGTTTAAGGGCTTCTTTGGCATTAAGGGCCGTAAGCACTTCATATTCACCGGATAGTTCAAGAATACGCTGCAGGGAATAAAGGATCGCTTGTTCATCTTCAACAAGAAGCACCGTTTTTTTGGATTTCATATTTCCTCCGGAAAGCAGCGGGTTTTAACTGTTGTTATTTAAGAATGTACGAAGCCAAAAACAAATTACAAAATATAATTATAATTCGACTCGTTGAAATGGGTACAAAGAGGGCTGTACAATTTCTTTTAAGCAAAACAAACAAATCAGTTGATTTTTTGTATTTATTTTATGATTTTACGTCAATTATCAATTGTATTTAATTTTTGGGAGCTATTATGTCAGACTTCATTGAAAAAATAAAACGGACCATCGAAGACGGCCTGCAAACCGCGCAATCCAATGCCCGGAACCTGAAAGACCTGGCCGAAGACATGGGCAGAACGGCACGACTGCGCCTCGATCTTTATCAACTGCAAAATTCAAAAAAGAAAAAACTGGAATTATTGGGTGAAACCGTATTCCCCTATCTCAGTAAAAAAAAATTTGATGGGCTGAAGAAACATGAAACACTGCCCATCCTGATCGATGGCATTAACAAAGTGGATCAGGACATTGTGCTATTAAAAAAGAAACTGGCAACACAAGCGGAACAGGATACCGCTGCGGATAAAACCAAAGAGCACCGTGAACTGCATAAACAGATTACCGATCTCGAAAGAGAAATCGAATCGCGCATTCAGGAATTGAAGATAATGAAAGATTCTCTGGATAATGAAAAAGGTAAATAACAATTTTATCGGGCCGATTTGATTTTTGTATTACGATAATTTATATTAGCGGCGTCTGTCAGGGGTGTCCCAAAAACAGGGACTGAGATCATACCCTTTGAACCTGATCCGGATAATACCGGCGTAGGAAGCGAAAACCTGATGTATTTTAATAGATTTAAGCCATTTCCTGCGCGACGGGAAATGGCTTTTTTTATTTACAGCGAAAGGAGCGTTTTGAAATGCATATAAGGCGATTAATCATCTGCATCATCATATTTTCGGGTATCATAAATTTACAGGCCTTAATGGCCGATGCCCGGATAAGTGGCCGCGTATTGAATGCGGAGAGCCGGAAAACCCTGGCCGGAGCCAACGTATCCGTGGCCAATACAACCATCGGCACAACAAGTAATGAAGCCGGTCTTTTTGAACTGCCGGCCCTGCCGCAGGGCAGCTACCGGCTGGAAATCAGTTACGTGGGATATGCCACAAAAAACCTGAATTTACGTCTCGCAGAAAGGGATACCCTGCTGAATATCCTGCTTAGCAGAAAAGTGATCGAAGGGCCGGTTGTTTCCGTGGTATCGACGCGGGCACGGGAGCGGGTTTCGCCTGTTACCTTCAGCTCGCTGGAAAAACAGGACATCGAAAGCCGCTACCCGGTTCAGGACATTCCCGAAATTTTATCGGAGCTGCCCTCCACTACGTTTTATTCTGAAAGCGGCAACGGCCTCGGTTACAATTATCTGAGTATCCGGGGATTCGATCAGCGGCGCATCTCGGTTATGGTTAACGGTATTCCGCAGAACGATCCCGAAGATCATAATGTATACTGGGTCGATTTTCCCGATTTCGCCTCCAATGTGCAAAGCATCCAGGTTCAGCGGGGCGCCGGCAGCGCTTTCTACGGACCGGCCGCCATCGGGGGATCGATTAATATTAAAACCAATTATTTTTCGCCGCAGAAAGAGATCAAAATGTTTTACGGACACGGATCTTACAATACCCATAAACTGGCGGCAAGCTATAACAGCGGTTTGATCAACGATCATTTTGTGGTCTACACGCGGGCCTCAAAACTGCAAAGCGACGGCTATCGCGACCGGGCCTGGATCGATTTCTGGAGCTATTTTATCGGCGCGGCCATGTACACCGAAAATCAAAGCCTGCGCCTGCATTTTTACGGCGGCCCTATCGAGGATGGTTTAGCCTATGGCGGCGTGCCAAAATCGGTTAATGACAACGGGCATCTGCGCAAAAAGAACTACAGTTACTGGTATTTCGATAACGACTCTTTGGTTGGCGTCGAGCGGCGAGAGGACGAAATCGAAAACTTCAACCAGCCGCATCTGGAACTTTTACATGAATACCAAATCGCTTCCAACCTGACTTTGAACAACAGTTTATTTTACATCAGAGGTTACGGGTTTTTTGATTATGACGGCAGTTGGGGCGCCCCTGCTTATTTTCGATTGACTGATACATACGGATACGATGTAAATCAGATTCCGTCCGACGCCCTGATCCGCGCTTATGTGGATAACAATCAGGCCGGCTGGCTGCCGCAGTTAAGATATACTTACACTGACGGTGAAATTCTGGTCGGAGCGGAACTGCGTGCACACCGTTCGCTGCACTGGGGCCGGCTGCAAAAAGGCAGCAGTCTGCCGGATGCCGTGGTGGGCGATGGCGCGCGTCGTTATTATGAATACAAGGGCGCAAAGGATATTGCTTCCGTCTATTATCATCAGAACAGCCGCATCTGGCCGCGCACCCGGGTCATGACCGATTTACAGTACGCTTACAAAAAATACCGCCTGTATGATGAAAAATTCATAGGAACGGAATTTGATCTGCCCTATCATTTTGTCAATCCGCGACTGGGCATCAATTTCAACGCTACGTCAAATTTAAATGCCTATGTCAGTGTTTCCAGCACCAAACGCGAACCGCGCTTAAAGAATTTTTATGATGCGGCCGAGGCCAGCTCACCGGAATCCTGGGGTACGGTTGAACCGCAATTTGAATTAAATGCGGACAGCACCTATAATTTCGACAAGCCGCTGGTTAATCCGGAAACCCTTACCGGCCTGGAACTGGGACTGAATTATCAGTCGGCCCGTTTCCGCATCGGCGCCAATTTTTATTACATGGATTTTAAAAATGAAATCATCAAAAAAGGCAGCGTGGACCGTTTCGGTCAGCCGATCACCGGTAACGCCGACCGCACCGTTCATAAAGGCGTCGAGCTGACCTCCGCCCTGCAGATTCATCCGCGACTGCTGTTATCCGGAAATTTCAGTGTTTCGGAAAATGTACTTACCGATTATTCCGTTTTTGAATACGACGACGCAGGCAATGCCACTGAAATTAAACTGGACGGCAATCCTATCGCCGCATTTCCGGGTATTATCGGCAACATGCGTTTATCCTATTCCTGGATGGATGTCTATGCTTCGCTGGATGCCCGTTATCAGGGTAAGCAATATACGGATAACTTTAAGAGGGAATCGAACTCAGTCGATCCGTTTTTTACAGTTAATTTCAATTTTCGTTACCGGCTGGCTTCGCTGGGCATGCAAAATTTGATTCTTCAGGCGCGCGTCAATAATTTGTTCAACAAAAAATACATGCTCTACGGCATCGGATCGGACTTTTTTCCGGCGGCGGAGCGCAATGCTTTTGTTGCATTGCAATATGAACTTTAATCATGCGGCGGTTTTATGAAAAGAATTGTGGCTATTGTTGCCAACGGAGAATTATTAAATCAGCAATTAAGCGACGTTTTTTTTGACAGTGTCGATTTAATTATTGCTGCCGACGGCGGGGCGGCGATGTGCAAAGCCTGTAACATTGAACCACACTATATTATCGGCGACCTGGATTCGGTGGATAAGGAAACCCTTCAGCATTTTTCGTCAGCGGAAATAATCCGCATTACCGAACAGGATTCCACCGATATGGAAAAAGCCCTGCAATTCGCCCGCAAATTCAATCCCGGCAAATTGCGGGTGCTTTCCGCCATCGGCAGACGTTCCGATCATTCTACCGCCAATCTGATGTTTCTGAAAGATTTCAACGAAACAATACCGGTTGAAATTTTTGATAACTACGGTATCCTGCGTATCCTCGAACCGGGCAGGCACGTTATTGAGCATGCCGCCCGAAAAACCGTGTCTTTTTTTTCGATACAGCCGGTCAGCAATCTGACGCTGCACGGTTTCCGCTATCCGCTATCGAAAAAGAGTTATCATCCGTATTTTGTCGGAATCAGCAATGTCATTGAGCAAAATAATTGTTTTGTTGAGTTTGATTCCGGGACATTATTTTTTTACGAGCTGCTGAGCGAAGGTTGAGATGTATTTTTACGAGCTGCTGCCGTTTCTGATTTACATCATCCTGCTGTTTTATATCGGATTTAAATCCCGGCGCCGGCAGGCCGGTCAGGATGAATTTTTGTTAAGCGGCCGTTCACTGAGCGTACCGGCCTTTGTGGCCACGCTGGTCACCACCTGGTACGGCGGTATTTTAGGGATCGGGGAATTTGTCTACCAGTATGGCATTTCCGTCTGGTTTGTCTTCGGCCTGCCCTACTACTTTTTCGCGCTGCTGTTTGCCATTTTTCTGGCCTCTCGCGTCCGCAGCGCTGAAAACTACTCCATTCCCGATATGCTTTACCGCGATTATGGTAAACCGGCGGGACTTTTGGGCAGCGCTTTCATTTTATTCATGACTTCGCCGGCGCCCTATATTTTAATGCTCGGCATTCTGCTGAAGCAGATTTTCGGTCTGGATTTTCTGACCAGTATTATTGCCGGGACAATCATTTCCGTCGTTTATGTGTACTGGGGCGGATTCCGGTCCGTGGTCGCCACCGACAAGCTGCAGTTTTTATTTATGTTCAGCGGATTTCTGGTGCTGTTTTACTATGTGCTCACCTCGCCGCTTTCCCTTGCCGATCTGCCGGATAAACTGGACGCGCAACACAAACAGGTAACCGGCGGACTTTCATTGCAGGAACTGGCGGTCTGGTTTCTGATCGCCAGCTGGACCTTTATCGATCCGGGATTTCATCAGCGCTGTGCAGCGGCAAAAACGCCGCGGGTTGCCCGGAAAGGCATTTTTATTTCGATTTTGTTCTGGTTTGTATTTGACATGCTGACCATGCTCTGCGGTCTCTATGCCTTTGCCCTGCTGCCGGATATCAATCCGTTGATGGCCTATCCGGAGCTGGCCGACCATTTAATGCCGGGATTTTTTAAGGGCCTCTTTTTTGCGGGACTGCTGGCCATCATCATGTCCACGATTGACAGCTTCACTTTTTTATCCGCGCTCACTTTCGGCAGGGATATCGTCCGCCAATTCAGCAGCGGCCCGGATTCGGATGAACGGATCAACCGTTTTGTGCGGATCGGATTAATTTTTACCGCCCTGATCGCCATTGCCCTGATTATTGCCTTACCTTCGGTCATCGAGCTGTGGTATAATTTAGGCAGCCTGTTTATTCCGCCCCTGCTGCTGCCGCTGCTGGCCACCTATTTTCAGGGAATGCAAATTTCCAGGAAAAAAACCTTTGTCGTTATGCTGCTCAGTTTTCTGATCACATTGATTTCATTCCTCTGGGGGCAATTTAATCTTAAGGAGGGGACGCCCGGATACATACTCGGCATCGAGCCGTTTTTCCCCGGATTTCTCACCAGCATTATTTTGTATGTTGCATTTAACCTGCCGCTATTTAAAAAAACGAAGCACAGCGCTGCTCAATCCGGGTAGCGCATCTTTATCGGATGTTTCTAAAAAATGCCGGGAATAATGGACACCCGCAGGGCAAGCGAAATTTCAGAAAGTTAGCCATTTTATTGTTGATTACGTTAGGAAAATACATTAAACTACAGCAAACACAATCCACTATTTTTTGGGTGGGTTTCCTAATATTGGGAAATTTATTTTTCCTAATATAAGGAAAAAATTTACGAAACCTTAAGGCGTCTAAACTATATGTT
>CAYXRA010000131.1:0-13321 GCA_964467525.1 uncultured Calditrichaceae bacterium | reverse complement strand
GAAAATCGTTCTTATAAATATCATGGTAAAAAGCGCAGTGCAAGCATTGTGATATCATCGGATTGGGTTATGCCGTCAGTAAACTCAAGTATCTTACCCATAACCGATTGATTTAAATCGGATAATTCAGCTTTTGCGAACTGCATCAGCGCCTCCTTCAAAAGCGTTTCAGAAAACTCATTTTCATTTTTATCCATTGCTTCATCAACGCCATCCGTGGAAAGAAAAAGCGTGTCACCCTTACGTAGTTTTATCGTCTTCTTTCCATATTGAAAGTCTCCGATAAATCCTAATGGAATGCCATCCGCAGGCGGAAGTGCTTTAACTTCTCCTTCGGAGGTGATATGATAAGTTGGATTATGCCCGGCATTACCATATTCCAGTTCACCGCTTTGAATATTAAGTGTCCCATAGAAGGCAGTAACAAACAGGTTGGAAGGGCTTTCGTGCACCAATGTGCTGTTTATGATTTTAAAACATTCATCAACGGGTGTTCCTTTGATTGCAATTGATTTGAGCGCAGTTTTACAAACTGCCATGAAGATTGCCGCCGGGATGCCTTTTCCGGAAACATCCCCGATACAAAAACCTAAGTGATGTTCGTCTATCATGAAAAAGTCGTAAAAATCCCCGCCAACCTGGCGTGCCGGAGTAATCATCGCGGCAATATCAAATTCTTTCCGACCCGAAAACGGAGGTTTTATCACCGGCAGTATTGATTGCTGAATATTTCTGGCGATATCCAATTCCTGCTGAACAGCGATAAAACGCGTACGCGTTTCCAGCGCTTGTTTCAGATGTGATATTTCCCGTAGTGTTTTCTGGATCGTAATTCCCAAATCTTCAAAATCAATCGGTTTTGTTACAAAATCAAAAGCGCCGTTATTCATGGCAGTACGTAAATTATCCATATCCCCGTAAGCAGAGATGACTATTGCGCGCAGTATCGGATTATCTAATTCACGGATTTTTTTTAACAGGGTAAGGCCATCCATTTTCGGCATATTAATATCAGTTAAAACTAAATCGATTTTTTTATCTTTTTGCAGGATGTCCAGAGCTTCCCGACCATTATAAGCCGCTAAAAACTCATAACCGTTCTGGACAACCTGTTTGCGGAATCTTAGCCGGATAAGCTGTTCTAAATCCGGCTCATCATCCACAATAAGGATGCGATGTGACATTTATTTCTCCTTCTTTGGCGTCTCGCTGTCTTTATTAGGTATGCTTATTATGAACTCTGTAAACTCGCCATCCCTGGTTTCAAAACGAATCTCACCGCCGTGCTCTTTCACAATTATGTCGTAGGCAATAGACAGCCCTAAACCTGTGCCTATACCGGAAGGCTTGGAACTAAAAAACGGATTGAAAATTTTATCATGAAATTCTTTTGGTATTCCCGGCCCGTTATCACGGATGTAAATTTCAATTATGTTACCCAGGTTTTTTGTTTTTACCCGGATCGTCGGTTCCTCACTGTGACGTAAAACCCCGCTCTTTTCTTCGCCGGTTGAAACGGTCTGTTCTGAGGAAGAAGGGTGATTATCATGTGACCGGGATAAACTGGCCGCATAAAAAGCATTTTGTAAGATATTCAAAAACACACGGCTGATATCCTGTGGAATAACTTTCGGTTTACCAACAGTGTTATCAAAGTCTTTTTCGATGGTTATATTGAACGTGGCATCCTGCGCCCTCATGCCATGATAAACCAAATTGATATTCTCATCCAGAATAGCATTGATATCCGTTTCCCGCCGTTCGCCGGTTTTCCCCCTGGAGTGCTGTAACATGCTGCGCACAATACTATCGGCGCGCATGCTATGTTCGTTTATCCGCCGGTTATTGTCTTCTATAATATTCATAACATCTTCTATACTATTCCAGTTGGAATGCGCATCTATATTCATTTGATTTTTCAGTTCATCACGAAGTTCCTGCATCAATTCCAGAGAAGCTTCTGAAAAGTTTTTGACAAAATTAAGCGGATTTTTTATCTCATGGGCAATACCGGCCGTGAGCTGTCCCAAAGATGCAAGCTTTTCCTGTGTTATCAGCTGCTGCTGCGTTTTAATAATCTTTTCATTTTTCTGCTGGAGTTCTTTAAGAATACGCGCCTTTGCGATAGCAGAAATTGTATGTTCCCGGAAACGCCTTAGTTTTCGGGCGTCAGATTGATCGAAAGCTTCCGTATTAGAGAGGCTGGCAAAGAGAACCACGCCCTCCAGATTACCCTTCCAGGTTGAACTCATCAGTATTAAAGATTTCGGAACCGGCAGTATATTGAATTTTTTAATTCTCTCAGTATTCCTGAACCGTTTGACAACAAAAACACCTTTTTCTACCTCTTCGGCGCCATCTGCATAACTGTCTGTTATTTCTTCTCTGGTAAAGCTGATTTCCTGGATTGCATGGGTATCGTAACCAATAGAGGCTGCAAATCTGAACTCTTCCGTATTGTTATCAAATATCAGCACAGCACCATTATCTGATTGCGGGAAGAGCTTCATGCCCTGCTCCAGCAAAACATGCAGCAGGCTTTCCAAATCCAGTTCTTTGTTGATTACCCTGACAATCGTATCAATTGTTTCAAGCTCTTCTGATTGTTTTTTTATCAGTTCTGCCTCACGTAATTTTGCCCTTTCCCGTTCTTTTTTTATAACCTTTGCCCGCTGTGTCCGGTCCACAACAAAAACGACAAACGTAATTAAAAGCGCGTATAAAGAAAATGCCCACCAGCTGAAGTACCACGGATACATAACTGAAAAATGAAAACTATCCTCTTTGCCGATTATCCCGTAAACATTTTTTGATCGAGTACGGAACTTATAATCCCCTCCGGAAAGATTAGTGTATTCCTTCTTATATTCATGCGTCCAATTCGACCAGTCATCATCATTTCCCTCGAGATAATATTGAAATTGATTTGCTTCGGACTTCTCAAAGCTGGCGGCTGAAAATTCAAAACTAATATCATTTTTTGAAAACGGAAGTACGATGTTATTATCATTTTGCCGCTTTATGGAAGTTCCCCCGTAAATAACAGAATCGTTCTGAACGGTTGCTCTTCTGATTAATGTCAGAAAATTTGCATTAACGTCTTTTTTAATGGCAGGGTCGTAACGAACCAAAGCTTCTTCCGTACTTATCCACAATATTTCTTTATCTGAGCCTGAATCATAATCAGAGTAAATTGCAGATGCAGTGCTCAGTTCCAGTCTTCTGAACTCAGGCATTGGTTCCCATTTATAAGTACCGTTTTTATTCAGGACAGCCTGCCCAAGATCCTTTTTTTCATCTTTTTCCGCTAAAATCCACAGATTATCATTTGTACTTTTTTCGATTAAAGAAACGGTACGTGCTGAATCTGAAAGAATAGTGCCAAGTGTCGAATCCGGTATAAATACTTCCTTATTTTTATCAAAACTGAAAACACCTTTATCCGTTGTAAGCAGCATTTTACCCTGAATGTCATAAACATCCCATTTATTTCCGGGTAATCCGTTATGCTTGTTATAAAATTTAAATTTTAAATTATGATCCGTTCCGGTCGATAGGTTTCCCAAATCGCCCGTCACATAATAAATGCCGGAGAAATACCCGGCTAACCATAAATTACCATCTTTATCTTCAACAATAGAATTAACCTCATCATCAGTCTGTCCCTGATATATTATCCCGAACCGGTTATATTTTGTTTTTTGTATGATGGTTATGCCCTTTCTGGTTCCCACATATATTCTTCCGGGATAAATTTTTGAAGCTACCAAATCAACGGCCATATCCCGGATAATGAATTTCATAATTTTTTTCTGTTCAATAATTACCAATCCCCCGTTGGTAGCCGCCAGCAAAACGCCATCTGCATTAAAAAATTTATAGGCCGGTTTATTACTGCCTTCTACTAATTCATAGGTATTGTGCCTGTCTGACAGGTAGAGCACACCTAATTCATTAGCCACATAAATGGAACCATCAAAGCGTATAGCCGATGCTGACATATTGTTCAATGCACCCCGTTTCTGAAATATGGAGAATGGAGATGATGCTTCACAATAAACAATCCCATACAAAGTTGCCAGCCAAAGCCCCCCGTGCCGGTCCGTGTATACATCATAAACCACATTGGTTGGTAATCCGGAGTCCTCATTTATCATTCTGACCAACCGACCTTTCGAATCGATTATAACGACTCCACCACGCTGCGTGGCAAAGGCATAATTACCATCATTCATCGCACATGCATTATAGATCTGACTTTCGATTAAAAAAGAATCCACTTCCGTTTTGAACGGAGTAAACTTCTCTCCATCGTGCAGAAAGAGTCCCGATAAATTCGTTGTTATAAGAACTTTATTATTTTGATTTGAATTTGCCTCTTTAAACGGGATCATGTTATATACACCGGTAGTCGCAAAAAAAGCGCCGTCAGGCATCAGTTTTAACGAATCTCCGTCAATCATCATTAATCCCGTTCCCTGATTCCGGGAGTATATGGTGTCACCGATTTTGTACAACCTAAAGGCAAAAACGGAATCAAGAACACTCATTTGCCGACCATCCCATTTAAAGATCTTATCATCTGTTTTAAAAAATACCGCCGTCGATGATGTAGATACATCCCACATTTCTCCATAATTGTGGTATTTTTTATCGAGATATGGTTTGAGTGATATATATTTTAATTTGCCCAAAGTATCTGGTTCAAGGTATCCAAAATCATTTGAGGCACAGACATAAATCGTCCCGTCGTCACCTAATGTAAGCGATCTTACATTATTAGAGTTAGGAACCTGAATTTTGCGCCAGGAAATTCCGTCAAATTCCAAAACCCCTGAGCCATTGCCAAAGTACATTAATCCGCGTTTATCCTGGATAATTTTCCAGTTTGCTGCCAAAGCATTGTATGCTTTTGGGCCATAGTACTTTATAAATGGCTGACCGGATTCCGAAAATTTATCACTATCATGAGGTTGACCAAAAGATACTGAAAAGTATAAGCAGCACAACAATGTTAACATTGTGACAGAAAAATGCCTGGTATTATCCCGGAACAGACTATAAATTTTTGAGTCCTCCCTAAAAACGGACAATAAATTGATCAGCATCCATTCGTCATTTACTGGTTTAATTATGTGTAATTGGTGAGATGCTTCTCGCTTAAACGAAGCTGGTAAAAAAAAATTCCCCAGGGGTGAAGCCGAAAAATAATTACCTGATCTGGTATATGTGCAGAGCGATTTGAAATCGTCTCTTGAGAACATATACTGGTTTATTCAACTCATGTATGTCAGGCTGGATATAACAGGCATATATTAATTTGTTTCGCTTAATTATTCAAAAGGCGGCAGGCTGCTATAATTATGCCCGAGGATGATGGACACGTTGGCTTCTTCCGATTGCATTTTGTGTTCATCGAGCACACTGTATTTGACGTTGATTAAGCGGGACAAGCGATCGAGCTGTTCATTTTCCGGCAGGATTGTGATCATCCGTGTCTCCGGCACGCCCCAGTAAACACTGCCGTTACGCAGAAAATTATCCGTGCTGACCACCTGAAAATCATGGCTGTTCAGTTTTGCCGCGAGACGGGCGGCTATGCCCGCTTCACCGGCGCCGTTGAGTATTTCAATTTTTATGGCAAAATCCTGATTCGTAACAAGTTCTTTTTTCAGTTTCATTAAATCCGGATCCTCTTCAAAAGTCTGCAGGGCTTCATTCACAATCTGTCCGGCGCGGAAAACGTTGCCTTTTTTTATTTCTTCTTCCGCAAGATACAGATAATGCTGACGAATCTGTTCCATACTAGCCAGCGCATGCCGCTCATTGGGCAGGATATCGAGCACTTTTTTATAATAATTCAGGGCATTATCATAGTAAGGTGAAATTTTTTGTCCGGCCTCAAAAAGTGAGTCCGCTTTTTCTTTAAAAGCCTTTACTTTGTCCTTCTCTTCTTCGGACAGCTCCGCCAGAGGCTCATTCCGAGCACCTTCAAACATTTTAACAAAGGTATCCATATTAAAGGCTGCCAGCGAGATGATCAGTGTTAACAGGACAGCAATTGTGGCGCTGTAAATTACAATCTTCCTGTCGGCTTTACTTTTAATTTCGGATATTTTTTGAATGATTTTGTTGACCGGTTTATCTTTCTCAACTTCCTCGGTATCCGCATCTTCGGTCTTGTCAGCCGGACTGACCTCTTTGAGTTTATCCAGTTCGGCACTCAGTTCGCTGCAGTTTTGGTAACGGCGTTTCGGTTCCTTTTCCAGGCATTTTAAAAGAACGCGATTGAATTTATTGGAAGCGGTTTCGATTCTTGCCGGTTTTTCATGGATTATCTGATTATAAATATCGCCATAGGTAAACGGCGGCGATCCGCCGGCCAGTTCGTATAAAACCGCACCAAATGCGTAAATGTCCGAACGGATATCGATGTCCATGCCCCGCGCCTGTTCCGGCGACATATACAAAATCGATTGACGCGGCGTGGCTTCCTGCACCAGGTTCAGCGACCGGTACAATGCCTCGGCGATGCTGAAATCGACCAGTTTCACCTGGTAATCGCGGGTAATCATCATATTATCGGGATTGATATCGCGATGCAGCACACCCATTTCATGAGCATGGGCGAGACCATTCAATAAACGCCGGGCAATAACAATCAGTTTATCTTCCGGCAGGCGTTTATCGGGACTGTTCAGTTTAATTACGCGCAGGGTTTCGCCATCGAGATATTCGCTTTCCACATAGCAGACCGGACCGCTGTCGTGGAAGGCATAAACTTTAGCGATATTCGGCGAATCCAGCTGCGGCAGATCGCGGAATGCGCTGTGCAAAATATTAATCGCTTCCGGATTTTTCGTGACGATCTGCGGAATAACAAGCAGTGACCGCCCGGCATTCGTATTACGATCCACCGCCTGGTAAACGGTGTAGAAAGTCAAATGACGCTGAATGCCTTTAATTACAAAACGGTTATCGATAACAGTTTCAGTCTGTAAATGACTCATATTAAGGTCCGTGGTTTTTATCTGTAGACATTATAAGTTATAAATAATAAAATTTCAATAAATAAAATTCAATAAAGAAAAGATATATTACATTTTTTAAACCGGTAAGTATTATGAAAATTTTGCGGTGTGATAACAATCCCGGTATGATTATCCGAATTGCTCTGAATACAAAACATACAAAAATAGTGTCCGGGAATAAATCATAAAAAAATCCGATGTTATACAACACCGGATTTTCATGCGTACTGACGGAGTCAGATTTGTTGTCACTATTTTATTATTAACATTTTTCGGGTCTGCTCAAATGAATTTGATTTGAGTCGGTAGAAGTAAAGACCTGAGGCTAAATTTCCGGCCCTGAAATCAACCGAGTGAGATCCGGCCTTTAGTTTTTTATCATCGATTATCAAAGCAACACCGTTACCCGATAAATCATAGACTTCCAGCGTAACCCCTTCCGCTTTTGGAAGTGTAAATTCGATAGTCGTCTGCGGATTAAAGGGATTGGGATAATTCTGTCTGAGCTCATAACTGTGAATTAACGGTTCGTATTTTTGTTCGACGCCCACCGTCCAGCCGATGTCTGTCAGCATCGTCCAAATTTCATCGTTTTGCATGAATAAATCCCAGCATAATCCGGTTCGGTAGTTTTCAATCATAGGTACGATTGTTCCCTGATCAATTGAGATGTAGCTTGTTGCGAACCAGTTTTCATCCAGGTTAAAGGCATCACGAAAACCGAATTCCCCCCAAAGTTTATCACCGTAAGTAAAGTAAAAATGTTCGAGCGTCGCTTTAGACTCATCGGGAACATAGGGCATCGCGCTGATTGCCGCTGTGGGTGTGATAGTGCCGTTATCATGTTCGGGGCGCGGCTCGTGGGCATAATATCCCCATGGATTATCACTGGCCGTCAATCCCCAAACCAATGCGCTGTAACCGGTATGATCTTCGGGATTATCAATGCAGTAGGCGCGATTGATTAAACTGATATTACGATTATTTTCAAAATAGTTACAATAAATATCTGACTTATTGCGCGGATCAAAACCTAAATAGGAATAATGGGTAAAGAAAAGAGGCCCGCCATGCGGCCAGCCGACCCATTGTTCATATCCGTAATAGCTATTACCATTGGCGTATGCCGAACTGCTGCACCAACCGTCGTAATAAAGCGAAGCCGGCACCGGATGCGTTGGTGAAGCAATCGCCAGCAGATACACAATCATTGCTTCATTAAAACCATAAATGGGCATATTCATTTGCCAGCCGTAATTTGGCGACCAGTGCCAGTAGAGGTGCTTGCCATCGGTATCGGAAGTGCGCCGATACCAATCCCATTCAATGCTTTCCCACAGTTGCGTTGCCCGGTTTCGTATTTCGGTTTCCACGCTGTTATTATTCGTGAAATATTTGCGAACAACGAGCAGACCTTCAGCCAGATAGGCCGTCTCCACAAGATCGCCGCCGTCATCATACTGACTGAAAGGTATGGTTTCACCCGTTGAGCCATTAATCCAATGGGACCAGGCCCCGTGATATCTTGTACATTCATCCTGCAAAAATGTTAACATTTTAAGCACAAAAGCGGCAATGGAATCACGCTTTTCAAAATTTCGTTCTGCGCCGACTACAAGTGTTATCAGTCCGAATCCGGTTCCGCCGGATGTGCAGGTTTCGCCCGATCCTTTCCTTTCTCTGGTTAAACCGCTTACGGGATGGCCGTAATCATAAAAATACCTGAAGGTCGCTTCCTGTACCGACGTCAATAGTTCTTCTTCGGTCATCTCGTAGGATGTCGCTGAAACCGTATCAGAAGCGGATGACTCCTGATAACTTTCATTGACCGCAGTTACATAATAATAATAGGTTTTGTCATTTTCGCCCAAAAAATCACTGTACAGGTGCACATCGTGATGCACAGGATTTAGTTTACTAAATCCCGAAGCGGGTGACGCGCTCCGGTAAATATAATAACCCAGTAAATCTTCCTCCGTATTGCGTTTCCAGCGCAGATCGATTCTGCTTTCCGCACCCGATGCGATTAATCCGGACGGTATGTCCGGCGCTCCTCCCGGGCCGCTGCCGGCTTTAATGGCTTTAATCTCATCCAGCCAGGCGAGGTGTTCAACGCCATCCGCGGCTTTTTGCCAGTGAAAAATGGTTTTAATTCTTGTAAAATCACAATTATCCGTTCCCGGCTGAAAATCGTCGATCGGAATTTCCACTTTTTGCCAGGTGGTGGTGTCGCTGTCTACGCCTGCTAAATAATCGCCTAAAAAAAGTTTAGTGCTTTTATTGTTCGACAAATCTTCCAGTGAAAGATCGGGTAAATCGGCCTGCGCTATGGCCTGCGGTGCATTAATCCAGTATACGACGCTATCCAATTGTGTAAAATCGTGTCCTACCCAGCCTATGGAAGCAACGGCAATTCCCCATTCACCACCGGAATTGGAAGTCCAGTGCATTCGCAGGCTGTGCGCACCCCTGTACGGATGTTCAGTATCCACCGGGAATTTATCATTGTTCGCCGCAAGCTCCAGTTCACTTGGAGCTGTTACGTAACCCCACGATGAATCATAAAAATCATCGCCGGTATTGCTGTCGCTAAAAAATACGGCATCATCCTGGGCCAGGACATGGGATGAAACCATAAACAAACATAAAATAACATATCTTAACATTATTTAACCTCACGGTTTATAATAAAATTACCCGGATTACGAGCATTATCCGATTTAAATAAATCGCTTGATTAACACATGAATCTCTTTTTTATCGCTAACAGGCGGTATTACATCACCCTCAATTTTTTTCCCGTCGACCGTTATAGCGAGTTTACTGCCAGATTCTTTTTCAATATTTTCAATGGTAATATAATACATTGTACCACGGAATAGTCTGTTCAACTTTACCTGCGGCCAGTGCGCCGGAAAACAGGGTCTTACTTTCAAACCGTCGTAACTGGCTTGTATACCGATCAGATGGTCTATGGTTACCCGAAACAACCAGCTTGCCGATCCCGTATACCAGGTCCACCCGCCGCGACCGTAATGCCGGGAATCCGGCCCTTCGATGTTGCCCGGAGTCACATACGGTTCTGCGGCATATTGATCGGCGTTTGAGGCATTAATAACCGGACAAATTTTTCTAAATATCCGATAAGCCATATCAGGATTATCAATCATACTGGCCGCCCAAATAGCCCAGGTAGCGGCATGGGTGTACACGCCGCCATTCTCACGGACACCCGGTGCGTAACGGGATAAATAGCCAATAAACGGATCGGGATTGGAATATGCCGGATATAACAAGAGTGGTCCAAAATTCTTTTCAAGATGTTTTTCGACCGCCTGCATCGCTTTGGATTGACGTTCTTTTGTGGTCGAACAGGCAATAACGCTCCAGGTTTGGGCGTTCAGATAAATATAGCCTTCTTTATTATTTTTAGAACCTATGCATTCGCCGTTGTCTTTGCTGGCCCGCCAGAACCAGTCGCCGTCCCAGCCGAATTCATTAATTGCCTTTTTCAGATCTTCGGCTCTCTGATCGTACTTTTTTGCGCTTGCCTCATCGCCGTTTCTATTTAGTATGACGATCATTTCATTCAAAATATAGTATAGAAAATGCCCCAGCCAGATCGATTCACCCTTGCCATCCAGTCCGACAGCGCTGAGCCCGTCGTTCCAGTCGCCGGCTAAAATCTGCGGTAATCCCCGGTCCGTGAAACGGTTGAACACCAGATTAATTGCCCGCTTACAATGATTGATCAAAGTGTCTTTTTCCCCTGAATCATAGTATGGTTCGCTATCGTTCAGGAAATTCCAATCCGCGGTTTCTTTTAAGTATTGAATGAGCAGAAAGGGCAGCCACAACAGATCGTCGGTCATATTTGTCTCCATGCCCTGATCGCTGATGGAATGCCACCAGTGCAGCACAGCCCCTGATTTCAACTGGTGCCGGGCATGAAGCCTGATTTGATTTTTGGCAAGCTGCGGCCGGCTATAGAAAAAAATCTGGCTATCCTGAAGCTGATCGCGAAAACCGTAGGCGCCGCTCTGCTGATAATAGGCGGCCCGCGCCCAGATGCGCCCGGAAATCGCCTGGTACTTCAGCCAGTGGTTACACATCATATTCAGGGCCTCATCCGGCGTCTCAACCGTGGTGTTTTCCAGATAATCTCTCCAGTGGGCTTGCATCTTATTGAACGATGCCGTCACATTTTCTTCCCGACGGTATTTTTGGATCAGCGGTACTATTTCCTCATTATCCTGCTCTGCGCCCAGAAAAAAATGAATGGTTTGCGACTGACCGGATTCCAAATTAATCGTATTTTTTGTGCTGGCAGTTGCATCGTGCCACTTGCCGACTTCGTTGTCCAGTTCTCCTGTTTTCAGGGCAAGTGGTTCGGACAAAGTTCCGTATCTGCCTAAAAATGATTCCTTATTTCCACTATACGAATCAAACGTCTGACTGCATGAAAAATATGCCTTGTACTGCCAATCCCTATTCCAGTGGCCGCGGTCAGAGGGCATTTCCCACAAACGCTTTCCGGCCGTTAAAATGTTGTTATCCGCATCGTAAGCGGTTTCAATAAATGCTTTATGAAATTCACGATGACTGTCCGGCGCCGCCCCCAGACACCATTCAAAATATGTGAATATTTCGATTGTTTTGGCAGTTTGACTGTCGTTACACAGCGTCAGTGACCAGATTTCCAAATTGTCATCGAAAGGGACAAAGAGCCGCAGTTTGCTGCCGATATCATACAATCGTGAATTAAAAATCGTGTAACCGATTCCGTGGCGGCATTCATAAAAATCAAGTTCATTTTTTACCGGTTGAATGGTTGGACTCCAGAAGCGGCCGTTTTCTTTATCGCGCAGGTAAATATACTTACCCCAGTTATCCATGATCAGGTCCTGATTCCAGCGGGTCAACCGATTGAGATTTGAATTATCCAGCCAGCTGAATCCGCCGTTCAACTGTGAGACCACAATCCCGTAATGGCTATTGGATAACACATTAATCCATGGTTTCGGTGTAAACGGATCGGTAATCACATATTCTTTGCCGTCTTCCGTAAAATAGCCGTATTTATTCTGAAATTTTTTCATTGCGTAGTCCTGTGAGCGTTGTGTTTGAAGAATTGATCCCGGATGATCTTGTCCGTGGCAAATCAAAATTTCCTGTTTTTTGCTGATTTATGATAGCAAATCCCCTCTTTTTTATTTGTGCTTCTTCCATTCTCTGACGAAAGGTAAAAGCAGTATGAAATATTTTTAAAACTGTATTTCGATGGAGAACCGATGCACATCGGCCAGACGATTCCAATCGGCGAAAGCATAGTCCAGTTTTAAAGGCAATAACGGTGATATATGATAAACAAATCCCATACCGGCGGTAAATCCTTTTTCCGAATCTTCCTCGAACATGGCCTGGTAACCGGTTCGCAGAAAGAATTTCCGCCAAAAGCCGTATTCCACTCCCAGGCTGATACTTTCGGTGTTATCATTGGGATGCCGCGCTTCAATCGTTGCAGTTAGCTGATTGGTCTCCTGTTTTAAAATTTGAGCGGCCAGACCAAAGCGGAAAAGCAGCGGCAAATCCCAGCGATCAGTTTGCAAATTAGCATATATATTCTCATTATCGCCCCACTCGTCGGAGGTGAAATCATAATTCACAAAAACATCCTTGCCGCTGTACTGTAATTTGGAGCCAAAATTAGAGACACTTATACCCAGCGTCAGCCAGTCGAAATCCGTCCGAAATAACAGTCCGATATCAAATGCAATCGTCGATGCCGTCATATGCCATATTTGCTGACGGATATATTTGGCATTAAAACCAACACTAAAACGATTGGTCAGCGTGCGGGCGTAACTTAAACCGAGGGCCATATCCATGGCGCTGAAGTATTCTCCGGTACCTTCCGGTTCGAACTCGGTGCGTACTTTCATGTCGTCCATACTCAGCGATGTAAAACTGAGGGCAAAGGTACCTGCATAGCCGGCGCGGATTACGGCGGCGGCAAAATTAAATCGTGTATCAGCCAGCCAACGGGTGTGTACAAAACTGACCGCCCCGTTGCCTTCAAGTTTAGCCAGACCAGCGGGATTCCAGTAAATTGCCGAAACATCTTCGCTCAGAGCTACATACGATCCGCCCATACCGATAGCGCGCGCCCCGATCTGAATTTTAAGAAATTGTGCCGCGGTGGTGCCGGTTTTGGTTAAACCGCCTAAAATTCCGGCAGATGCCATTGAGCAGCAGCTCAGGATAATCAATATTAAAAGCGCTTTTTTCAT
>CAYXRA010000130.1:0-13468 GCA_964467525.1 uncultured Calditrichaceae bacterium | reverse complement strand
TCGAAAGGGACACCAAAAAAGATTTAGTGGGGTTTTGTGTTTTAGTGTTTTTGTGACGGAAAAAAGATGAGCCACTAAAGCTCAAAAGCCCGAAAGGGACACGAAAAAGATTTTTTGATTTTATGGGGTATATTAACGAAGAAAGGGGCAAACAATGACAAAGCAGCAAAAAGTTTTTCAATTTAAAATTAGTTTGGAATATATTTCACCAAAGGTCTGGCGGCGGATTATCGTACCGGCCAATTATTCTTTCTGGGACCTGCACGTGGCTATTCAGGACGCCATGGGCTGGGATGATACGCACCTGCATGAATTTATCCTGCCTCATCCTGAAACAGGGGAAAGGGTAAGCATCGGCATACCCAATGATTTTGACGATTACGGAGATATTGAAATGAGAGCGGGCTGGGAAGAAAAAATCAGCGACTATTTAAATGAAGGGGACCGATTCCCGTATATCTATGATTTCGGGGATAACTGGGAGCATGATGTGTTGTTCGAAAAAATTTTGCCCAGGGAAAAAGGCGCCAGGTATCCGCAATGCATTGCCGGCAAACGCGCCTGTCCGCCCGAGGATTGCGGCGGCGTATACGGTTATGTGGAGCTGCTGGAAATATTAGGCGATCCGAAACATGAAGAATACGAAGAAATGCGGATGTGGGCAGGTAAATCTTACGATCCCGAAGCGTTCGATCCGGCAAAGGTGGTATTCATGAATCCCAAAAAGCGGCTGGAAGGGTTGTTTTGAGAACAGAAATAAATGTTATAGAGGTTTAATATAATGAATGAAAATGCAAGTAAAACGACAGATAATGATGAAGAGTTTTTTGATTTATTTTACCTGATAAAAGTAATATGGCATAAGCGGCTATTAATCATTAGTATAACAAGTGCATTTATAGTACTCGGTGTAATTTACGCTTTTTTTATTGCCACTCCCATGTTCAGGTCATCAACAACACTCTATCCCGCGGACCAAGAAAAAACGCCAAATACACAGTTACAAATGATAGCTGCCCAATTCGGTATCACAGGATTGAGTTCTACAAATAACTATAATATACCAGATGTTGTAAAAAGCAGAAGAATCAGAAAAAAGATAGTTGAAAGAAAGTGGGAAACACAAAGCGCACCAAGAGAAAATATTCATTTATATGACTTTTGGGAAATTGATCATGAAAATATTAGAATGAGAAAAGAATTAGCAATAGAAAAACTAGGTGAATTAATTTCTGTTGGTAGCGACGATGAAACTGGCCTGATTACCATATCTATATTAACGGAAGAGCCTCAACTTTCCGCAAATATTGTAAATTTTATTGCCCAGGAAGTAAAGAATTATATACGTAATGAACAGCAAAAACAAATTGAAAAAAATATGCAATTCATCAAACAACGTCTTTCCGGAACCAAAACTGAATTGATAGAGGCAGAGGAGAAACTTAAAGAATTTAAAGAAAAAAATAGAAATATTGCTGAAACTCCAGAGTTACAATTGGAATACAGCCGATTGGAAAGAAATATTATGATTAAACAAGAAGTTTATCTGACGCTAGAAAAACAGAAAGAACTGGCAATGATTGAGGCAACAAAGGAAGAACCTGTAATAAACATTCTTGATATTGGGGAAAAACCAATAAAAAAAGCAAAACCAAAACGTTCCATGTTACTTATTGCATTTACGTTAATCGGTTTTGTAATTGCCTTAATTGTAATTTTTATTGTAAATCTACTAGCACAAAGAAAATTTAAAACAGCTACCTAAAAATCCTTATAAATAATTCATAATCACATTTGTTCGTTAGTATATAAACTAAGTTAAACAACGAATTTCGTTTAAATTGGGAGTTTTTATGATGCGGAAAATCTATAAACTGCTGTATCTTATGACAAGAGGTACATCTATTTTTACTTTACCCTTTCTCAGAGATATTAGATTTTTTGCCTACAGAGCCTTTTTCAACAGTAAAAATCTTTATGTTGGTGAGTCCGTTTTAATTGTATCTTCACATTATCACAAAGACGCTTCAATTAAAATTGGCAACAATGTAAAGATAGCGAGTTATACGTTGATTGACTATACAGGAAAAGTTGTAATCGGTGATAACTGTACCATTTCTGAAGGTGTAAAAGTTTATACTCATCGTCATAATCTTAGTGAAGACTCGTTAGACATACACAAGCTTGAAATAAGTAGAATCGAATTAACAATTGAAGATTATGTATGGATCGGAGCAAATGCACTTATATTACCCTCTGTATCCTATATAGGTAAAGGAGCAATAATTGGCGCAGGAGCAGTTGTAACAAAAAATATTGAACCTTATGCAATAGTTGCCGGAAATCCTGCGAAGAAAATTGCCCGACGAAATTACAAGGAGTCGTAATTGAAAAAACAGATTATACTTTCTTTCGCAATAAATATATTAGGGCTCTTCTCAATATTTTTTGTTGATGTTAAAATTGCATCCCTGGAAAATGATTTATTGGTTTCTTCATGGGCACTAACAAAATCTGTTCTGTTTATAGGAATAATATTTATACTTCTCGGATTAGATCAGGCTATAGTGCGTCTTAAGTTAGAACTAAAGGAGATACTTACACCTGCAACTATCCAATTTGGAATATTAGTATCTATTTTGACATTAGGATTAAATCTGGCCGGAACTAATGTAAACATCTATACGATAGCTTCTACTCTATTTATATTGGCATTGTTATATTTATTATATGCTGAATACCGACTGAATTTGAAATATACAATAGCACAATTCAGTGTGAACGGATGGAGATTTATATTTTTAATTTTGATCTTGATTTTTGGATACACTGAATTTAATTGGTTACTACCGTTATCCGTATTAATTGCCATGTTATATTTAACGTTTAAAAGAAAATTAATAAGTAACTTTAAGATTGTTGTTTTCAAATCCTATAAAAGAATTTTAAATACCGGATTACATTATTTTATTGCACTGCTTACTTTGACATTAACGCTTTACATTGATCAGATTTTGTTGAACTTTGATGGAAAAATTTTAGAATCAAGTGTGTTATTCTCACACATTACTTTTTTTGTTAGTCCAAATGCTATTCTTATTGGTTTTGGAGGATTTTTGATTACGCCTTACTTAAAAAAAAATCCGGAAAAAAAGGCATATTTTCTAAAAAAATATTTATGGCTTTTTATATTAGTTGTATGTGTTATTGTGATAGCATCATTTTTTGTTGGGATAATAATGTTTAATTATTTTAAACAGGACCAAAATCCCTCAATAATGCTGGCAATCGGACTATCGGTGGTTGCATTTTTAAGATATCTAAATATCTTACCCAGCGGCTATATTGGATCATTTGCCAGTAATAAGTTAATACGCACAGTAGCATCAGTAAATTTTGCAGGCATATTATTTTATATTTTAACCTATTTTATTATTTCCAGGTTTGTAAATGGTCACTTAGTGGCAATACTCTCAGCAATACTAGTAGTTTGGCTAATCCGCATTTTTATTGGATATGTGGCAATATTAAGAATTATCAAACAAAATGAACCAGTATAATTTAGTAATATTTTTAATCAGTACTGAATTACTGTTTATAGTTTTTTTAGTACAGCGTATTATTATTTCTAAAAATAAATATACATCGTTTCTATTCGAGCCCATAGTTCTTTTTTTGATGGGTAGTTCAGCTATCTATCTTTTTATTCCTTTACTAATGATGGTTTTTAACTGGAACTGGCATAATATCGAATATTCAATGGGAAGTTATATTGAAGCAAATTTATTTGTTTTCGGTTATATAGTGGCTGTCTTTGTACTTTATTATATCTTCTACTTTACGGCTATGAATAGAAAAAGAAGTAAAAACAATACTGATTCCAAGGTTGTATCATTCAATAAACTTCCTAAAAAAAAATATTATCTTTTATTGTTTTTATTTTTCACCCCGGTTATGATTGCGACCTTTTATCTATTGAACTATGTCTTTAGTTTCAATATTGCTGAATATCTAAAGAATCGAATTATTTTACGGAAAGGTATGGGACCGGTTATTTTAATATCCTATATGGCAACATTAATAATCCCTATATTATTTGCGCATCTTTTGGTATTCATAAAAAAGAAAAAAAAGCATCTTAGAAGAATATACACAATATCATTTTTCATTTTTTTTGTAACACCATTTATTATTGCCTATGTCGTAATGGGGAATAGACTTACAGCTTTCATTTTATTAGTAATGTTAGGGCTTACATATATTTTAGTACAAAGAAAAGAAATTAATTCTAAATTTGTTTTTAAATTAATCATATTTCTGGTTACACTATTTATTTTATTCAGTTTTTTAGGACTTCTGAGACTCATGCAGATAACAGGTGAAATAGAAAATATCGATGCAAATATAATACTATCGATATATGAAAAAGAAATTGAAAATGCTTTTGTTTTAAATTTTGGAAACTTCGAACACTTAGTGTGGCTGATGGAAAACGACAATCATTGGGATTATCTTTTTGGTAAGACATTTTTGGCGGGCTTTCTAAATGTTATACCCAGAAGTATTGCTGAGAATAAGCTATTAGGAGGGGGACCAAATCTAAAAAATATAATACACCCCGGAAGCTATGATTTATCCAAAGCTAACATTTCATCATTTACAACCGGATTGGCAATCGAAACCTATATGAACTTTAAATATTTTGGTCTGATAATTATACCATTTTTTCATGCTCTTATTCTTTTTATACTAAAGTATTTGTCTAGTAAAATAAGAGGAAACATTATACTGTTGTCTATTTATCTTTATTTACTATTTTCCTTTACCTTTCTGATTATGTTTGGAGAATTCCTGGGAATCTATACGAGAACTTTAATAGTATCTTTACCATTCATTCTGTTTTATTTGTTGACCTCTAAAACACGATTAAAACAAGATATAATAACAGTTCAGTAAATGAGCTAATTGACATTAATCTTACATTTGGGAGTGATAAGATGTTAAAAAAAATAGAGAAAGCATTTTTCTTTTCGTTGATTAAAATAGTCTATTATTTAAGCATGAAAAAAGCGACAAAACTGCAAGTTTATTATTATAAAAAACATGGTATGAAATTTATAGGAACCCCACGTTATATTTCAGCCAAAACTCTTTTTGACGGAACAGACTATTCCCTGATTACTATTGGTGACGGCGTTACTATATCATCAAATATAAGAGTACTCACACATGACTGGGCATTAGATACTGTACATGTAGCATTTGCTGAGGTCGATCCAAAAAAGCGCCCATTAGGCAGAATACAAACCATTGAGATCGGTGACTACTCCTTTGTCGGTACAAATAGTATTATTATGCCAGGATGCAAAATTGGTAAGGGTGTAATTGTTGGTGCAGGCAGCGTTGCGCGTGGTGAAATACCCGATTTTTCAATTGTGATCGGAAATCCGGCTAAGATTATTGGAGATTCCAGAGAATACTGTAAAAAAATTTTTAAAAAAATTAACGTTGATTTTAAGGAATTATAAATGAGTGAATCCGCATACTCCCGACTCATAGTTTGTGCCTCAATCCCGTACATGGAAGATCGTGTCCGCTTAAATAAATTGAAGGAAGTTTTCGATTCAAATAAAATAAAATTTTCTTTTTGGGGTTGGTGGCGCTCAGGGGACAAATCTAAGAAGGATTATCCGGTAAAACATCTCTGGTCGGGTGGTGGTTTTTCAAGCAAAAAGCTTTTTTTACATTATCCAATCTGGATATTGATGGTATTTATTCATTCCTTTAAATTAAAGAAAAATGATTTAATTTATGCTGTATCATTAGACGTTGCTCTACCTATTTATCTTGGCTCAAAAATAAAAAAGTACTCTTATATTTTCGATAATCCGGATAACTTTTCTTTAACCTATAATTTAAAGGGTCTTTCTAAAAAAATAATAGATAAGTTTGAAACGACGGTAGCAAAAAATGCTTTATACCATATTCTGCCAAATGATAAGAGATTTAAAGAAGATCATGATAATATCGTCATTTTGCCAAATTTTCCTTTAGACAGCGAATTAAAAAGAGCACAAAATATTTATAATGATGGATTACTCGACGGATTTAATCTGAATAATATTAAAAATGATAAGCGTTTTAAAATATACATAAATGGTAGAATGGTATATCATCGTGGTTCGGAATGGATAGCGGAAGTCTTTGAAAAACTTGATCCAGAGCAATTTTTAATCATCGTTGCGGGTAACATTTATTGTGATAAACTAAAAACATCGCTTAAAGGCCTTCCAAATGTCATTAGTTTTCCGCGGCTGGTAAATTACAAGGCTTTGAGTCTATATTATTATGCCGATTTAGTATTTGCATTTTATGATCCGGTATTACATATCAATCGATTAGCCGCTCCGAATAAATGGTGGGATTGCGTAGCCTGTCAAACTCCTTTTGCATCGAATAGTGAAGTTGAGACTGTAAAAATATTTAAAGATGCACATGCTTGTTTCACAATCCCTTATGGGGATAATGAAAAATTAATCCAATTACTCAATGATCTGAACAGCAACCGGGATAAATTGAATCGGGTAAAAGAGCATTTAGAAAAATTTGAAATTTATAGCTGGGGAGAAAAAATAAATACTCTTCTCAAAAATATATCTATTTAATTAAATATTTAAAACATTATAAATCATAAAGAAAGAAAAAAGATCAGTTATAAATTTATATTCTCATGTATTGCAATCATTCTGATTATACTATCCGGATGTAAAAAATCGACAGAACCTCTGGAAGACACTAAACCTGATATTGACAGTTCGGGTTGGCCAAATTTATATCCGGAAATATATGAGAAAATACCAAGATTTATAGAAAAATATCAAAGCCAGCATGAAGATTTAATTGTTCTTTTAATTGGTAATTCTTATTTATCCAGACAAATACATACAACTTATTGGCCTGAATCAAATCACTCAAATCTTCCGCCACAAATGCAGAGTAAAAATTTGGCCTATTACATCTGGGATGCACTAGTAGCCAACAAGCCAAAGTATGACAGATTTGATTCAGCTGATTATTTCAAAGAATACGGAATTTTTGTTACTGCAAAACAAAATAAAGCTTGGGATGAATGTTGGATTTCAGGGACTTACTTTTCCAGCATTGGTTCTCGTGATGATGGTTCCATAACCAGATTTAGTTCATCAAAAAATGCTTATATTGAATTTGATTGGAATTTAGCAGATTACAAAAAATGCAATTTTATTTATAGAAGCGATACGTTAGCAGCAAAAAAAATTATTGTAAGCATTTCAAAAGGTCCGAATTATGTGCAATTAGAAAGCGGTGAAGACGCTCATAATTACGAATTCTCAATGCATGAACCAAATTCTTCACAATTTGGTTGGGGTAACTCCATATATCAAAAACGTTTAAAACTTCAAAGTCTTGCATCAACTGGAACAATCACAGTCAGAATATCAAAAGGAAATAATAATAATAGAATACTATATTGGGGAACAGAAAAGTATAATGGCTTTACTACCTTTGTAATTAATGTAGCCAGAGGATCTCATAATTTCTATAGACCACCTAATAATTTAAGTCGTTTCATTGAAAATGATGTTTATGAAAGGGCGCCTGCCCTTATCATTTTGGAACAATGTATAAATAATTCATATTTATCTAGTTGGAATTTCGCTTATGACTTTGTATGGGGTGATAGGCCTGGCTATGAAAATCCAAACTCGTTAAAATCCAGATCTAATGATTGGACTGACTATGAAGTAATATCATTTATTCCTCATATGCCATATTCATTCGTTGAAGATGGATATATAGCCGAAAGATATAAACATGGATGGGATAAAACCAAAGCATTATTTATTGAAAAAGATGATATCTTCCTTATAGATATGACAGAAGCGTTTATTAGTGAAGCAAATTCGCAAGGTTGGGATTACGGAGAAGCTACAATCGGAAGCGGCGTAAAGGGTGAAACTTTTACAACTGATAATACTCATCCAAATGATCAAGGCACATTAATTTACAGAAAGCACTTTATACCTATATTTGAATATTAATAAATCGTATCATTTTTATATTAGAAAAAGGCAAAACAATAAACTATTTAAAGGTTACCCATGAAACAAATCATCCAAAGCTTTAAAACCGGAGAAACAAATCAAATTGAGGTGCCGGTTCCTCAGATACAGGAAGGTCATATATTAATTAAAACAACACGAACGCTGGTCTCTCTGGGAACGGAACGCATGCTGGTGGAATTCGGAAAAGCCAGTATGCTTTCCAAAGCCAAACAGCAGCCCGATAAAGTCAAAATGGTTATCGATAAAATCAAAACCGACGGCCTGCGTCCGACCATTGACAGTGTATTTAATAAACTGGATGAACCCTTTCCACTGGGTTATAATAATGTGGGCGTGGTTACTGAGGTTGGCCCGGGTGTGCGCAGCTTCCAAACCGGTGATCGGGTGGTTTCAAACGGACAGCATGCCGAATACGTTTTGATCCCCGAAAAACTGGCGGCCAAAATACCGGATAACGTAAGCGATGAGCAGGCGGCCTTTACCGTGCTTGGCTCAATCGGCTTGCAGGGTATTCGTCTGCTAAAACCAGCTTTTGGCGAAACCATCGTGATTTACGGATTGGGGCTGATCGGCCTGCTTTCGCTGCAGCTATTGAAAGCAAACGGCTGTAACGTAATTGGTATCGATATTGCAGATGATAAACTGAAACTTGCCGAATCGTTCGGCGCTGTTGCTCTGGATGCAAAATCGGGTTTGGACCTGCCCGGACGCATCATGCAGGAAACAGATGGATTTGGCGCTGACGGCGTATTGATTACGGCCTCCAGCAAAGATAATGAAATCATTTCACAAAGCGCCAAAATGTGCCGCAAAAGGGGGCGCATCGTATTGGTCGGCGTAACCGGTTTAAACATTTCGCGTGCTGACTTTTATGAAAAGGAAATATCCTTCCAGGTTTCCTGTTCCTACGGACCCGGACGCTACGATGATGAATATGAACTGAAAGGCAGAGACTATCCCCTGCCCTTCGTACGCTGGACGGAAAACCGGAATTTCAAAGCAGTACTTAATGCCCTGGCCGGCGGCGGTCTAAATGTGGATCCGCTCATCACTGAAATTCTGCCTTTCGATCAGTTTGAACAGGTTTATAAAAACATATCCGCTTCAAAGGCCATTGCCACCATTTTTAAATTTCCCGAAGCATCGGATGAAAGTAAAAGAATTGCAATTGAAAAAACTGAAAAAGTCGATGCGGGCAAGCATGTGTGTATTGGTGTTATCGGTGTCGGTAACTTTGCTAAAATGACTTTACTGCCGGCCCTGTCGAAATCAGACGCCCGTGTTAAATATCTGTGTGATATTACCGGCGTTGCCGCGACTACGCTTGCAAAAAAGTATAATATCGATTTCAGTGTTTCCGACGTCGATGAAGTTTTAAAAGATGATGAAGTGAATTTGGTTATTATAACCACGCGGCATAACTCTCATGCTGAACTGGCGAGCGCTGCCTTAAAAGCCGGTAAACACGTACTTGTAGAAAAACCCCTGGCTTTAAATGAACCGGAGCTGCAAAATATTATCGAACTGTACAACGCGAATAATCAACTGTTAACCGTGGGATTTAACAGACGTTTCGCCCCGGCGATCAAAGAGCTCAAAAAACATCTCAGTGAATTTTCGTCTGATCTGAATATGGTGGCGACTATGAATGCCGGATTCATTCCGAGGCAGCACTGGGTGCATGATATGGAAACCGGGGGCGGCCGGATTATCGGTGAAGCCTGTCATTTTATCGACCTGCTGGCCTTTCTGGCGGACAGTCCGGTAAAAGCGGTTTTTATGACCGGATTGGGCATTGATCCGAATGAAGATACGGACAACGCCATCATTACGCTTAAATTTGCGAATGGCGCTCAGGGTGTGGTTAATTATTTTGCCAACGGCAGTAAAACCTATGCCAAAGAACGGATCGAGGTTTTCGGCAACGGCAAAGTATTTATTGTCGATAATTTCCGCAGGCTTGAAGGATACGGCGTTAAAGGACTTTCCAAAATCAAATACAAGCAGGATAAAGGTCACTTCAACCAGTTTAAAACGCTTATTGATGCGCTCGCTTCCGGTGATACGGATAAAGCCGTTTCCTTTGAAAGCGTTGTCAATACAACCAGGGCCAGTTTTGCAGCGCTTGAATCACTGAAAACCAAGCAATGGATTACCATTGAATAGACTGACACTCCTGGCACACTTAATTAAGAATATGGGCTGGCGGTATCTCGCTTACCGCGGCAGCCACGAAATCAAACGCCGCGGCGGCTTGCTGAAAAGAAAATTTCCCGTTACCGCAGCGCATAAGGCGTTTATATCGCTTGAATCCTGGCGCAGTTTACCCGTGCATTTTTTCTTTACTGATCAATCCGGTTTAAATATACCCAAAATTAAAAATAAAGCGCTTGCCGACGAATTCATTAAATTCCAAAACGGAGAAATCCGCTTTTTTAATGATCGATATTATAAATCTTCTGGCGCTGACAAATGGATAATTAATCCGCGAACAAACTACGTTTACGATATTAACCGGCACTGGACGGATGTCGATGATTTTTCGTCGGAACAGGGCGATATTAAATTCGTCTGGGAAAGGTCGCGATTTTGCCACCTGTATCCGCTGATCCGTTACGCTTACCATTTTGATCGTGATGCGGCATCGCTGCTGTTCAGTGAAATACTATCCTGGATCGGGGCCAATCCCCTGAACCGCGGGCCTAATTTTAAATGCAGTCAGGAAATATCAATCAGACTTTTAAACTGGACCTTTGCTCTTTTTTATTACCGGCATAGTACCGCACTATCGGAAGAAAATTTCGAAACCATTATCAATTCAATATACCGTCAGGCTCAGCATGTTTACGCCAACATCAATTTTTCAAGAAAAACGGTGCGTAACAATCACGCGATTACGGAAACGCTGACGCTGTACCTGACCGGCCTGCTCTATCCTTTTTTTCCCGAATCAGGGCGATGGCGTGAAAAAGGAAAGCAATGGTTTGAACAGGAAATATTATATCAGATTTATGAAGACGGTTCGTATTTGCAATTTTCGCTGAACTACCATCGCGTGGTCATCCAATTGCTGACCTGGGCTTTTTACCTGGCGGAAATTAATCAGGATCGCTTTTCGGATGCGGTTTACGAAAGAGGAAATGAAGCGCTTGATTTTTTGATCAATATGCAGGATGCGCACAGCGGCCGGCTGCCCAATTACGGAGCCAATGACGGATCAATTTTCTTTAAACTCAATAACTGCCGCTACCGCGATTACCGTCCTCAGATCAATGCCCTTTATTATTTTTTCCATAAAAAGAATTGCTATAGTGATCGGGATTGTTATGAGGATGCCAGATGGTATAACCGGGATTTTTCAGATGAATCGGCGCCGTATCAATATCAAAATTTAAAACAGTTTGAAAAAGGCGGATACTATATCATACGGGATAATGATTCGCTCAGCTTCATCCGTTGCGGCATACACAAAGATCGTCCTTCCCATGCCGACAACCTGCACCTTGACATCTGGTTCAAGGGAGAAAATCTATTTCATGACGCCGGCACGTTTCAGTACAATACCAATCCGGAGCTGGTCCAATTTTTTAGCGGAAGCAGCGCGCACAATACGGTAACGCTTGGCAATAACGACCAGATGAAAAAAGGTCCGCGATTTATATGGCTGTACTGGTCGCAGGCAATTGATGCAAAGTCAGAGGAACATGATGGGTATTATTATTTTGAGGGTTTGATCAGAGCATTTCAATATCTTTCAAAAAATATAGTACACAAACGGGTCGTCAAAAAATACAAACAATCACCGCGCTGGGAAATCGTTGATTCAGTCTCAGGCGCAACCGATCTGCCGATGATTCAGCACTGGAATACGCGGTCAAAATACGACGGACATTACACAATCAGCGCATCTGATAAAAGCGGCGTAAAAATTGAACCGCAGATTAACGATGCCTGGTATTCATCTTTTTATGGTACAAAAGAAAAATCGAAACAGATCCGGTTCAGGACAAACAATAATTATATTAAAACGGTGATTTCACTCAATTCATAAAACAGAAAATCAGGCTATGAAAATCATACTCTTTCACCAATACTTTCTGGGAAAAAATGATCCGGGCGGCTCGCGCTGGAATCAGTTTAGCAAGGTCTTCGCCGAAAACAATGCAGTTAAAGTGATGGCCGGCAATATTCACTACGCCACCGGCAAACGTGTTGAAAAAAACCGATTCTATAATAAAACGAAGACAGACCCGAATATCACTGTTTACCGAACCTGGACCTATTCCGGATACAATACTAATTTTTTGGGCAGACTGATCGGGTATTTTTCATATACCTTTTCTTCTTTACTGGTTGCCCTTTTTATCCGGCGCACCGATATGATTATTATTACTTCTCCACCGCTTTTTATCGGTTTAACGGCTCTGCTGTTATCGAAACTGAAACGGATTCCCATCGTGTTTGAGGTGCGCGATTTATGGCCAGAATCGGCTATCGCAACTGGTGTGGTATCCAATAGATTTCTCATTTCAATCATGTTTTGGATTGAAGAAACGCTTTACAGGCATGCCGCGGAAATTGTTCCCTTAACCCCGGCCTTCAAAGAAAATATCTTGCGGCGCTTCCCGGAGTTTGAACACAAACTTACGGTGATTACCAACGGCGCTGATTTTGATCTGTTTACCGCCGGGGATAAAAATAATTATGTGCGTGAACAATACGGTTGGGGCGATAAAAAAGTCTTTTCCTATTTCGGGGCGCACGGTGTGGCCAACGACCTGATTCAGGTAGTGGAGGTGGCGCGGCGCTTTGCGGATGATGAAAACGTTTTGTTCGTGCTGATTGGCGATGGTATGCAAAAAACGATGCTGAAAGAGCAGGTACAAAAACTGAACTTATCCAATATTCAGTTTATAGACTCTGTTCCCAAGAGCGAGGTCGTGCATTACATTAACGCCAGCGATGTTTGCATGGCTGTTCTGAAAAAAACGGATACGTTTAAAACCGTTTATCCGAATAAAGTTTTTGATTACATGTCCTGCAAGAAACCTGTACTTGTGACAATTGACGGTATTACACGCGAACTCGTGGAAAATTCCGGTGCGGGATTTTATGCCGAGCCGGGTAATATCAATATGTTCGAAAAAACCGTGCGGAAGTTTATCGGGTTACAGGATAGCGAATTAAGTGAAATGGGCGAGCAGGGATATCGGTTTGTTACTGAAAATTTTGACAGAAATAAACTGGCTGTCGAATATCTTGATATATTAAAAAAAATTAAATGACCGCCTTAAAATATCAATCCACTTTAAAACCCATCCTGGATTTTACCCTTGCCGGTATTGGCATCCTGATTCTCAGTC
>CAYXRA010000129.1:3500-13685 GCA_964467525.1 uncultured Calditrichaceae bacterium | reverse complement strand
CCTTGTTACCTGTGACTTTGTTACCTGTGACTTTGTTACCTGTGACCTTGTCATTTGCGGCTATCTTTTTTTCTTTGGTGGATTAATGTGTTAAATGGTTAGGCTTTTTTTGTTCCCTTTAATTTGCTGTTCAATAATGCGTTCAGTAAATCGATCCGTCCTGCTTTTTTTAACAGGCCGGCAATCCAGCCGCGATTTTCTTTTTTATACCAGAAGAAAAAACGGTTTTGGGCCCGTTTTTCAGACTTTGTCTTCGCCGTATGCACCGGTTTTAACGTGTAGGGATCATAGCCCGAATAATACATGACCGTTGCCAGAGTCATCGGCGTCGGGGTGAAATCCTGTACCTGCTCCAGTCTGAAACCAAGCTTTTTTGTTTCCACGGCCAGTTCAGCCATATCTTCCAGCGTCGATCCGGGATGGCTGGAAATGAAATAGGGAATCAGTTGTTGTGACAAACCCGACTTTTTGCTTATTTCATAAAAATAATCTCTAAATTTATGAAACAATGCGAAGGACGGTTTACGCATCAGTTTTAAAACCTTTTCACCACTGTGCTCCGGCGCCACCTTCAGGCGCCCCGATACATGATTGCTTATCAGCGTTTCCATATATTCGCGGTGACCGCAGCGCCCGGCCTCGTCATCCTTTTGTCCTAAAAACAGATCGTATCGGATGCCGCTGGAAACAAACACTTTTTTCACCCCTTCATGCGCACTGCTTTTTCCGTAGATATCCAGAAGCGGCTTATGGTCGGCATCCAGATTGTGGCAAATGGTGGGGTGCAGGCAAGAGGGACTAAGGCAGCGTTCGCATATTGCCTGATCCTTACCTTTCATTCTGTACATATTTGCCGAGGGTCCGCCCAGATCGCTGATATATCCCTTAAAATCCGGCATCCGGGTAATTTTTTCGATTTCTTTCAGTATGGATTTTTCAGAACGGCTGACGACAAATTTTCCCTGGTGTGCGGAAATGGTGCAAAAGCTGCAGCCGCCGAAACAGCCGCGATGCGTGGTCACCGAATGACGGATCATATTATAAGCAGGAATTTCACCGCGCTTTCGGTACTTCGGATGCGGCAGGCGGGTGTAGGGCAAATCATAAACCGAATCCAGTTTTTTTTCAGAAAAGTCGGGATAAGGCGGATTTACAACTATTTTATATCCATTCAATTTTTGAATTAAGCGGCGGGCATATTTTTTATTCGACTCCTGTTCGATATACTTGAAATTGCGGGCAAATACCTTTTTATCGGCCAGGCAGGCTGCATGGGAAGCCAGCTCCAGCGTTTCCCATTTTTTATTGGGCGTCAGAGATTCGTTCTCGGGCTGCATGTAAGCCGTTTGGGGCAGTGTCTTAATGTTTTCAAAGGGCACGTCTCTTTCCAAGAGTTTAATCAATTGCATGATTGCCGGCTCCCCCATGCCATAAATGAGCAAATCGGCGCCGCTTTCCTGTAGTATGGAAGGGTGCAGTTGATCCTGCCAGTAGTCGTAATGCGTTAAGCGTCTCAATGAAGCCTCGATGCCGCCGAGCACAACCGGTGTTTCCGGATACAATTTTTTCAAAATTTTGCTATAAACCTTTGCCGCATAATCCGGCCGCAATCCTGCTTGTCCCCCCGGAGAGTAGGCGTCATCCGACCGCTTTCTTTTGTTAGCCGTGTAATGATTCACCATGGAATCCATGCAGCCGGATGTCACACCGAAGAAGAGACGCGGTTTGCCCAGCTTTTTGAAATCACGCAGATCATCCTGCCAGTTCGGCTGCGGGACAATAGCCACCCGAAGTCCCATGTTTTCGATGAGCCGGCCAATCATCGCCGTTCCGAAAGCAGGATGATCGACATACGCATCGCCGCTGATAAGAATAACATCGATATAATCCCAGCCGCGTTTCAAAACTTCCCTGCGCGTAATTGGCAGCCAGCCGGTGGAATTAAAACTATTTTGTGTTTTTTGTGCTTTCATTGGGAATTTAATTCAATCCGGTGTTACGTGTTTTAAACTTAATTAAAAGTGAAACTAAAATTATACTTTTTTTTATCCCGAAATCAATTTTTATCCGGCTGTGAATTCAGGAACTAACAACGCCATACGGCGTATTGATCATTCCGGCGCTGTAAGGTTATGATATAATCTTTATATCCGATAATAGAAAAGGACGTGAATGATATAAATGAATTTAATTATGTTAAAAGATAAATATTTTAAAGTATACAGTAAAACCATTATATTATTTGTCATATTATTTTTCATTGTTTTGCAGAGCCCGGTTAACGCTCAGAGTTATCTTGTTCACAAATATACGGTAAATGAAGGTCTATCCAGTTCATTTGTCTATGATGTTGCACAGGATACACTAGGGCGCATGTGGTTTGCCACGCGATCCGGAGTTTCTGTTTACGACGGATTCAACTGGACAACACACAATCATTGCCTTAATGCTTCAATCAATTCGTTTGCTGAAATCGAGTCGGACCGAACGGGTAAGATCTGGGTCTGTAACGAAAATTTCACCTTAGGCATTGCAAATTACGACGGCGAACAATGGACACAGGTGAAGGCTCCCGCCGAATTAAACGAAAATCATATCCGGGTTACTGCATTAAAAGTGTTATCGGACACTGCCGGACAGTCGCTTTTTGTAGGTACCAGGAGTGATGGACTTTATCGCTGGCAGCAAAATGAATGGACCCGTTACAACGCTTCAAATTCGGCTATCGGTGATTCCATTCTTGAGATCGTAGTTTCCAAACAGGTCTGTTATGTTTTGAGCGACAAAGGAATTGCCCGTTATCAGAACGGTGATTTTCAGACTGATATCAACGATAAGATACCAATCCCCGCGGGAAACCTTTATACGATTGCCCCTGAAATTGACAGGGATAATGAGGTAATATCACGGCTCTGGGTCGTTGGCAGAAAAACACTGGGCTATTTAGCACAGGGAAAATTTACCTCTGTTTCCAATAATATTCAAAAACAACGTTACAATTATAAGCACAGGTTTCTTGCCGCGCCGGACTATCACGGCGGCCTGATTTATGGGAATATAAACACCCTCTATCATTTCGACTCAGGCGGTGCCGAAATCCGCTATCTCGGGCGGCCGAACGGCCTGATCACCGAAGGCAGCACCAATATTTTTATCGACCGTGAATATAATATCTGGATTGCTTCTTTACGTGGGGTTAGCAAAATTCCCGATCTGCGATTCAAAACCTACAGGCAGGAAAACGGCTTGCTCTTTGACGAAGTTACTGCCATTACTGAAAGAAAACGCGGGGAATTCATTTTCGGACATGAGAGCGGTATTTCAATACTTAACGATAATAAAGTTAAGACGATTGAAGTAGGTCCCGATAAAAAACGCTCTGTAACCGATGCACGTATATTGGATCTTATCAAAGATAATCAGGACAATATATGGGCAACTGTCAGCGGTATCGGGCTGTTAAGAATCAGTCCTCAAAACAATCTCATGTGGTTTGATGATAACCTGCCGGAAAAAGCAAATTCCGTATTACAGGATAAGAATCAAAGAATCTGGCTATCCACAAACCGTGGATTATATTATCTGGATGAAGAAAAAATTGTAAGGGTAAAAGCTAAACGGCAGCCGGAAAGTTTTATCAGGAAAATGTTCAACGCCCCCGATGGTACGGTTTATTTTGCCACTTCCGACCATGGTGTTTATAGCCTCAAAGATGATAAATGGCGTCGTTATTATTCCAGATCCGATGCTAATAAAAATGATGTGTTTGCACTGCTTACCGATTATATGGGTAAAACATTGGTCGGCTCAATCAATGGATTACACTTTATTCAGGGAGATAGCCTGGTAAAATTCAACGCCGGTTTTTCCATTGAAAATCCGGTATATTTTATTCTCCGGGATAATGATCAGCGTTTATGGTTCGGCACGGACATCGGTGTTTTCCGGTGGGACGGCAAGGAATTTAAAACGTTTAATGTCATTCACGGTTTGGCGGGCATGGAAACGAACCGGTCCGCCGGATATGTTGATCACGAGGGGCGCGTCTGGATTGGCACCGATCGCGGGGTTTCGGTATATGACGAACGCGGGTGCAAACAAAAAGAGATCAGACCTGAAATCAAATTGGTGACAATGGATGTCGAAGATGAAAAATTCGGACTGGAAAATGAAATTGAGCTGGAACATTCCCAAAATACGTTAACTTTTAATTTTCGTTGCATTTCTTTTCTCAATGAAAATGAAATTAGCTTTGCTTATAAGCTGGAAGGGTTCGATAAAGATTGGGTAAGCACCCAAAAAATGTTACAGCCAAAAATCCGCTTTATCCACCTGTATCCGGGCGCCTACCGGTTTCATATCCGGGCAAAAGATATAAATGGTAACTGGAGTTCAATTGCAACTTCTCCTGAAATCTTCATTCAGTATCCATACTGGGAAACCTGGTGGTTCTATGTCGTTTTAACGTTAATTCTGGCTCTGCTCATTTATTTGGTTGTCAGCCATGTTACCCGCAGAAAGTATTCCCGAAGACTGGAAAAACAGGTTGAGCAACGCACGAAGGAACTCAAACAATCGGAAGAAAAATACCGGACTCTGTTTCAGGAATCGCGCGACGCCATTTTTACCAGCACGCCGGATGGACGGTTCCTCGAAATAAATCCGGCCGCCATCCGCTTGTTCGGTTACGATTCCGCCGGGGATCTATTGGCCGTCAATATTCCGCAAGCTCTGTACTTCGATGTAAACGAACGTAATTCATTTCAGGAAAAAATGGCTAATGACGGCTTCGTCACTAATTTCGAATTGAAACTGCGCAGGAAAGATGGCAAACCGATTAAAGCATTGCTCTCTTCAACATCGGTTTATGATGAATCAGGTAATGTGATTGCTTATCGCGGATTTTTGAAAGACATAACCGAAAACCTGGAACTAAAAGAACGCCTGGCTCATGCTCAGCGAATGGAATCGGTTGGACTATTGGCCGGAGGCATTGCCCACGATTTTAACAATATACTGGGCGGCATTTTAGGGTATGCCTCACTGGTGAAATTAAAATTAAGAAAAGATGACCCTCATTATAAATATATCGATACCATTGAAAAAAGTGCGGTGCGCGGTGCTGATCTTACCAACCAGTTACTGGTTTTTGCCCGTAAAAAGGAAGGAAAAACCAAGCACATCGATCTAAACCGCACTGTGGAAGACACCATTAAAATAATCCGTTCTACATTTCCTAAAACCATTGAAATTGAAAAGAGGTTATCGGAAAATTCTCTGACCGTACTTGGCGATGAGACCCAGATGCACCAGATCGTCATGAACCTGTGCGTCAATGCCCGCGATGCAATCAATGAGAAAGGTATCATCACCCTAAAAACCGGTCGCATAAAACTTTATGATACTTCGGCGCAAAAATATATGGATGCCGTCCCCGGCGACTACGTTTCACTGGAGGTTGAAGACACCGGTTGCGGTATCGATAGTGAAACACAGAAAAAGATATTCGAACCTTTCTTTTCAACAAAAGAACAGGGCAAAGGTACCGGCCTCGGACTCTCGATGGTTTACGGCTTCGTTCGCAGTCATGACGGTTTTATTGATGTGAACAGTTCCCCCGGAAAAGGCAGCCGTTTCCGGATTTTCCTCCCTGCCAATGATTCAGGGAAAACCGAAAAAAAGGACAAGATAAAGGAACCGGAAAATGGTTCGGAATTGATTTTGGTAGTTGATGATGAAGAAATTATGCGCAGTTTTCTGGAGCAGGCTCTGGAAAGTCACGGCTATAAAGTACTGCTGGCCAAAAACGGTCTCGAAGGTGTTGAAGTTTTCAAGCAGAATAAAGATAAGATAAATCTGATCATCCTGGATATGCTGATGCCCAAGATGTCCGGCAGTGAAGCGTTAAATAAAATGCAAGAAATCGATCCGAATATAAAAGTCATCATCGCCTCCGGCTATAGCGATGAAGAAAAACTCAATGCTATCAAAAGCATGGATATTGCCGGATTTATTCAGAAGCCGTTTAAACTTAAAGATTTGCTATCCCGCATCAGAACAATTTTGGATAAATAAAAGACATCCCGAATTTTCCGGGATGTCTTTTTCAGCGAAATTAAATTTTTTAGCGGAAGTGTTAATTAAAATCGGACACCCATTATGAATCCAGGCCATACGCGGTGATAATAGTTTTCTTCATCAATCCTGCTGTCCGTTGTCCAGGGCGCCAGATCGGAACCGTCGTACTTTTCCGATACAAAGTGATTGAATGTGGCGCCGGCATAAATCAAAGCATACTGACCCACCCGGAATCCGCTGAGTAATCTTATCTTGCTCAGCATATTCAGGTGATCAGTCAGTTTCTCCGTCGATTCGTTGACATGCTGAATACCGGCGTCCATTTCCAGAAAAAACCATTTACTGATATCCAAATGACCGGCAAAGGTCCAGCCAACCGTCAACCTTTGTTCCTCTTCAGCCTGAAGACCAACCTTGAAAATATTATGGAAATATTTGTTACCGGAACGCAGACCGAGGTTTACGAATTTCACTTCATCCATCCACAGGTCATAATGCAGACCGACGTTTTTGACATAAGAAACCAGACCAACGGGAACGCCTTTCTGTTCATCGGCGATATTGATAAGTCCGATTTGCGCACCGCTTACTTTACTTGCCTTATTGACAATACCGGCAACCTGAGCGCCGCGTACATCACCGCGCACGAAATTGACAATGCCCGAATACTGCGCGCCCCATAAATCGCCGCTTACCCGGTTTGAGATAAATGCGCCCTGAAAACCGTAATGTCTGGCTCGGCTTTTATTGAATACGCCCGCTAACTGAGCGCCGATGTATTTTCCATCGACATCATTGAAAATGCCGCAGGCCTGAGCGCCATAATGATCGCCATGCACGCGGTTGAAAATTCCCGCGTATTGCACGCCCGTCACATCGCCGCCGACGATGTTTCCGATACCGGCCGCCTGACCGCCCATTACGTTTTCGGTATATGAATTAATCACATAGCCATATTCCATACCTTTAAGATTGGCTGCCCGCCCGTAGAAAATATTCAGCGAAATATGGTTATTGACTTTCATATCATCTTTCAGTTTTCCGCCGATACTGACACTGGGGACCAGAGATACGTTAAACGGCAGTTCAATATAATTGCCGTCTTTGGAATAGGTTATAAATGATGGTCCTTCTTTTTGGGCCGGCAGGCTGTTAATTAATCCTGAAAACAGTAAAACCAAAACAACTAATATAATTTGTGCTCTCATCATGAACTCCTTTCTGTTTAATCGTTCGGGATAAACATACGGAGAAATATGCGATTCATCGTCTGAATTTATAAGAAAGGACGTCCTGATTTCTGAATCAGTACCTGGTAGTTCAGTACAATTTTTGTCTGAAATGGTGGGATTGAGCTAAATTTTAATTAAACAGGGCTGATTCGAAATATTTATGAAATGGCTTTTTGATTTATCTTCGAAACGGATTGAAAAAGCGGGTCGCCTGCAGACAACCCGCTATTCCAGCTATCATTCCGTTTATGATGCGTTAAAATATATCAGGGTTTTTTACGTTTCGGCCGGTACACATGGGTACTCTGGCCAAACAGCATTTCCGCGCTTTCCATAATGGTTTCCGAGAGTGTGGGATGGGGATGAATGGAGAGTTTTACATCGGTGGCATTTGCAGCCATCTCGATAGCCAGTACGCCTTCGGCGATCAGCTCTCCGGCGCCGGCGCCGGCAATACCCATGCCCAGAACACGCTGCGTCTCACTATCGATAATCAGCTTGGTCAAACCGTCCGGACGGTCCATGGTTAATGCCCGGCCCGATGCCGCCCAGGGAAAGCGCATTACTTCCACTTTCTGATTGCGCTCTTTGGCCTGATTCTCCGTTAATCCGGCCCAGGCAATTTCGGGATCAGTAAAAACAATGGCCGGAATGGCCTGCGGTTCGAAGGCAGCTTTGTGCCCGGCTATTACCTCTACCGCCACGCGTCCTTCATGCGAAGCCTTGTGGGCCAGCATCGGTTCGCCGACCACATCACCGATGGCAAAAATTCTCGGATCATCGGTCTGGCGTTGATCATTGACCAGGACAAATCCACGATCATCGGTCTTTACATCTGTATTTTCCAGTCCGATACTTTCAGAGTTCGGCATGCGTCCGACGGAAATTAAAACTTTATCGAAGGTTGCCTTTTGCTGGTCCGCGCCCTCACCTTCAAATTTGACATTTACGCCATTTTTGATTTCCTTCATGCTGGCTACTTTGGTGTTCAGCAAAATCTTTTCGAATTTTTTATCCAGACTTTTTTGCAGTACACGCACCAAATCACGATCGGCGCCCGGCAGCAGGCCGGAAAGCATCTCAACAACGGTTACTTTCGTGCCCAGGGCCGCATAAACCGAACCCATTTCCAAACCGATATATCCGCCCCCGACTACAAGTAATGATTTTGGTATATCTTTCAATTCCAGCGCTCCGGTCGAATTGATAACCCGGTCGCTGTCAACCGGCAAATTAGGAATTTTGGCCGGGCGCGAGCCGGTAGCCAGGATAGCATGATCGAAGGTAAGTTGTTTTTTTTCTTCTTTCCCGGCGATAATTTCCAGAGTCTGACTATCCGTAAAAGAGGCGATGCCCTTGATATGCTGTACTTTCCGCTGGCTGCTCAACTGTCCGAGACCGCCGGTTAGTTTTTTGACCACGCCGTTTTTCCATTCGCGCAACTGATCCAGATCGATCCCGGGTTTTTTGAAAGTGATGCCCCAGTTCTTCGCTTCCCCGCTCTCGTTGAGCAGTTTAGCCACGTGCAGCAGCGCCTTTGATGGGATGCAGCCGCGATAGAGACAAACACCGCCCGGATTATCTTCGGGATCGATGAGGGTAACTTCCATGCCCAGATCAGCCGCTAAGAATGCCGCCGCATAACCGCCGGGCCCCCCGCCAATAACTGCAAGTTGTGTATGATTATTTTCTGACATGTTTTTAATCTCCGCATTTTATAATTTGATTGAACCTGCCGCCTGCAGCAATCGCTTATCCGTCAAGCATCATGAAAAAAGGCTGTTCAAGCGATTCGCACACCCAGCGCAGAAAGCGCGCCGCATCCGCACCGTCTACCAGACGATGATCGTAAGACAGCGACAGGGGCAGCATTAATCGCGGTTCGAATTGGTCGTCGCGGTAACGGGGTTCGGTCTGGGCTCGCGAGACACCCAGTATCGCCACATCGGGTGAATGGATTACCGGTGTAAATCCGGTGCCGCCAATGCCGCCCAGATTGGAAATACTGAAATTGCCGCCCTGCATTTCTTCCATCGAGAGTTTGCGGGACCGGGCTTTTTCTGCTAATTCGCCGAGTTCAACAGAAAGTTCGATTATATTCTTTTTATCAACATCTTTAATCACCGGTACTAAAAGACCGCGATCCGTATCGACGGCAACGCTGATATTATAATACTTTTTATAAATAATTTCCTTGTTTTGCATATCAATGGTGGCATTAAGCCGGGGAAATTTTTTCAGCGCTCCTTCGATAATTTTCAGCAGAATAGCCGTAACCGTAAGTTTTCCGCCGGCCTTTTCGACAATCCTGCCGTATTTTTTACGCAACTGTTCCAGGTCCGTGATATCGGCTTTATCAAAATTGGTTACGTGGGGAATCGTCGCCCAGGCATAACTGAGATGTCTGGCTGTGGTTTCACGCACTTTACTCATTTTCTGCTTATCAATTGCACCCCATTTACTGAAATCAGGAAGCGATTCGGCAGCTACGCCCTTTAATATCTGATCCGAAGCATCGCGCTGCCTGTTGATCATTTTGGAGTGCGTTTTGACATCCTCGACCGAAATCCGTCCTCCCGGACCACTGCCTTTTATCTCGTTAATATTAATGCCTATTTCCCGGGTAAAACGCCTTACCGACGGTGCGGCGGGCGCAGGCACGTCGGATTCCGGTTCTTTAGATTCCCCTTTCTCTTCTGCCGGGGCTTCTTCTTTTTCCGGTTCAGTGCTTTTCTTTTCCTTTTTTGCCGCTTCTTCAGCTTCTTTATCTTTCTCTTTTTCCTCTGCTTTTTCTTTCTCTTCTTCTGCTTCTGCTGCTTCCGATTCCTCTTTTTTCTTTGCCTCCGCCTCTTCTTTTTCCTTTTCTTCTTTTTCT
>CAYXRA010000129.1:0-3400 GCA_964467525.1 uncultured Calditrichaceae bacterium | reverse complement strand
CTTTTTCTTCGGTTTTTTCCTCTTCCGGCTCTGCCTCTTCAGCACTTTTTTCTTCGGATATTTTGAGCAGGGTTTGGCCTACTTTCACATCGTCGCCTTCTTCGATCAGTACCTCTTCAATTTTCCCCCCTTTATCGGCGGGCACCTCGATAACTGCTTTATCCGTTTCGAGTTCGCAGATGGTCTGATCTTTTTCAATGGTGTCTCCGGATGAAACCATCAGGCTGACAACACGCCCGCTTTCTATGTTTTCACCCAGTTCCGGTAGTTTAATTTCAGTAGCCATACTTTATTTCCTTTTTACAAAAATCAGTTTTTTAATCGCTTTTATAAACAAGGCGCTTTAGCTGGTCATCGGGTTAGCCTTGTCGGTATCAATATCCAATTCCTTGATTGCCTTCTTTACGACCTCTGATTTGACTTCGCCTTCGCGCTGCAACATGTGCAATGCTGCAAGGACAATATAACGTTCGTCAACTTCGAAGAAATCGCGCAGGTGTCTGCGGCCGTCACTGCGTCCGAATCCGTCCGTACCAAGCGAAAATAGCGGACCCGGCAACCATTTGGCTATCGATTCCGGCAGCGCTTTCACATAATCGCTGGCCGCGACGAACACGCCTTTGGCATCTTCTAATGCCGAGGTAATATAGGGTATTTGTTTCTTTCTCCCCGGATTGAGCATGTTATGGCGTTCTGCAATCAGTGCATCACGATGCAGTTCCTTGTAACTGGTAACACTCCAGACATCGGCTCTTATATCAAACTTATCCATTAAAATTTTTGCAGCTTCAACGGCTTTGTTGAGGATGGAGCCGCTGCCGAATAGCTGTACTTTAGCTGACTTACCTTTTTTAGAGGTAATGTTTAGCTTGTAAATCCCTTTAACAATGCCTTCTCTTATATTTTTTATTTTAGGCATCGGTGGCTGCGGATAGTTTTCATTCATTATGGTCAGATAATAAAAGACGTTTTCATTATCCACATACATACGCCTCAATCCGTCTTCAATCAAAACGGCCAGCTCATAAGCATAAGCAGGATCGTAGGCTTTCAGCGTGGGATAAGGATAGGCAAATAAATGACTGTTGCCGTCCTGATGCTGCAGGCCTTCGCCGGCCAGTGTCGTCCGTCCTGCGGTACCGCCCACCAGGAAGCCGCGCGTACGCATATCGCCGGCCGCCCAGATCAAATCCCCCACGCGTTGCAGGCCAAACATGGAATAAAAAATGAAAAATGGTATGGCATTAATGCCGTGGGAGGCATAAGCGGTGCCGGCGGCGATAAACGAAGATGTGGAGCCGGCCTCTGTGATACCTTCTTCCAAAATCTGTCCATCCTTCGCTTCCTTGTAATAAAGCAGACTTTCTTTATCGACGGGATCATAAAGCTGACCGACATGCGAATAAATCCCGACCTGCCGGAACAACGCCTCCATACCAAACGTTCGCGCTTCATCGGGAACGATCGGAACGATTTGCTTGCCAATTTCCTTATCCCTCAAAATTTTTGCCAGGATACGCACGAAAACCATGGTCGTCGAAACTTCGCGTCCTTCGGTTCCTTCCTGAAATTCATCAAACATTTTTTCATCGATTTTCTTGAGCGGCTTTGCCTTAACCTGCCGGCTGGGCAGATAGCCCTTCAGTTGTTTGCGCCGTTCATGCAGATACTGCATTTCCATGCTGTCGTCTTTGGGCTTGTAGAAAGGAATTGTGTCGATATCTTCGTCTGAAATCGGGATACCGAAACGCGACCTGAATTGACGCAGTTCCTGTTCGTTCAACTTTTTCTGCTGATGGGTTATATTTTTACCCTCGCCGGCCTCACCGAGTCCGTAACCTTTCACCGTACGGGCCAGGATCACCGTCGGACTGCCTTTATGGTTTATCGCGGCATGATAGGCAGCATAAACTTTCTCCGGATCGTGACCGCCGAGCCGTAATTTAGCCAACTGCTCATCGGAAAGATGTTCGACTAATTTTAAGAGCTTCGGATATTTGCCCCAGAAATGCTTGCGCAGGTAAGCGCCACCCTTAACCACATATTTTTGGTACTCGCCGTCAACAACCTCGCCCATGCGTTTAATCAGCAGGCCGTCGGTATCATTAGCGAGTATGGCATCCCAGTCCGTTCCCCACACGACTTTAATGACATTCCAGCCGGCGCCGCGAAATACGGTCTCCAGTTCCTGGATAACCTTTCCGTTTCCGCGCACCGGACCGTCCAGGCGCTGCAGATTGCAATTAATGACAAAAATCAGATTATCCAGTTTCTCGCGGGCAGCCAGGGAAATGGCGCCAAGCGCTTCCGGTTCGTCGGTTTCACCGTCACCCAAAAAGGTCCATACCTTCTCATTGCCCGGTTTTTTAAGACCGCGATCTTCAAGATAGCGATTGAAACGCGCCTGATAAATGGCCATAATCGGACCAAGTCCCATCGATACCGTGGCGAATTGCCAGAAGTCGGGCATTAACCAGGGATGGGGATAGGACGAAAGCCCTTTACCCGTTTTATGATATTCATGACGAAAGTTTTTTAATTCTTCGACGGTGAGCCTGCCTTCCAGAAAGGCCCGGGCATAAATTCCCGGGGAGGCGTGGCCCTGAAAATAAACCATATCACCGCTGAAATCATCCGAGGGCGCCCGGAAAAAATGATTGAAACCTACTTCGTATAAAGTGGCTGCCGAAGAATATGTCGATATATGTCCGCCGATACCGCTCTCCACACGGTTGGCGCGTACAACCATGGCCATGGCGTTCCAGCGGATGATGCTTTTAATGCGCCTTTCAACTTCCCTGCTGCCCGGATATGTTGGCTGTTCGTCAACCGGTATTGTATTGATGTAAGGCGTATTTGCACTAAATGGCATTTTGATACCGGCGGAAAAAACACGCTTGTGTAATTCCTGGATAATTTCTTTAACCCGTTCCGGGCCGCCGTGTTTTATCACATAATCAATCGAATCCCGCCACTCACGAATTTCAATTTCCTTTTCACTGATATTTTGTTCCTGATTATATTTTTTTTGTGCCATTACTGAAGTCCTCGTTTGTAAAATTTATTGTATAATATACGATAAGATATTTTTCAGAAAGATACAGTTAATTTTGAGCCTGAGGCAAAATTAAACTGAATCCGATTAATCGGGATAATGTCGGCCAAACATTTGTTCTGTTTTGTGTTGCCACCGATACAGGATATATTTCATCGCCTTACCTTCCTCAATTTTTATAACTACAAGCCGGGCATCTCCGGCCACGCGACACACTGACTTGCCGTTAATCAACAGCAATATTATAGAAACACATAAAATAAAATTATATTCCACAACCGGACTAAAAATCGTCCGTTAAAACAGTGTTTTTCAAAACATCTGTTTTTACGAACTAAATTCTAA
>CAYXRA010000128.1:0-13858 GCA_964467525.1 uncultured Calditrichaceae bacterium | reverse complement strand
TTTTTAATTGCGGAAATCGTAATTTTCTGCTTAAGAAAAAGAAGTGATTATTTTTGAAAAATACCGAACTATACGATGTTTCGTCCGGATCGGGAAGAGTAAGCTTTAGAAAAATAAAAAGACCGGGGAATGAATAATGAAAATTGCCCTGGCCCAATACGCCATGCAGTCCGACTGGCGGGAAAATCTCAAAAAAGTAATTGCCCTGATGAAGGAAGCGGCGGCGGGCGGCGCCGGAATGATCTGCTTCCCCGAGCTGCAACTGAGTCCCTTTTTCCCGCAGCACCGAAAGGCACGGGTCCCGGAGTATATCATGGATATGAATCACCCGGCAGTGCAAAAGCTTCGTGAACAATGCGCGGAGCTGAAGCAGACTGCCGTGCTGAATATTTATCTGAAGGAAAACGGCAAACTGTACGACGCCTCGCCGGTTATCAACTCCGATGGATCACTGCTGGGTATTTCAAAAATGGTGCACATTACCCAGATTCCCAATTTTTACGAACAGGATTATTACGCACCCTCGGACACGGGATTTCAGGTTTATGAAACCAAAAATTTGAAGATCGGCGTCGTCATTTGCTTTGATCGCCATTTTCCGGAGAGCGTGCGCATCTGCGCGCTTAAAGGCGCGGAAGTGGTTGTGATCCCCACCGCCAATCTCAAGGGCGAACCGGTCGATTTATTTATCGCCGAAATGCGCGCCGCCGCCCTGCAGAACACGGTGTATATCGCACTGTGCAATCGCGTCGGAAAGGAAGATGCGGTCACTTTTGCCGGGGCATCGGTCGTCGTCGATCCCAACGGCAGCGTGATTGCCGAAGCCGGTGACGGCGAGCAGATGCTCTATGCCGAAGTCAGGGCGGAAGTGGTTGAAAAGACACGGCGGGAGCGCCCCTGGCTGAAGATGCGCCGACCGCATTTGTATGATTTGTAATCAACACCCGGAAAAATGCGCTCAGCGGCTTTCGCGCAGTCTGAGCTTTTCCAGGTAATCGGGTATCTTAATGGTTTTGAGATCGGGATTGAGCCGGAATCGTTGAAACGGCAGGCTGTCCGCCGGCCGCGGTAAAGTCGTTTCCGTTTTCGTCCATTCCACTTTAGCACCGTTTATTTCAGCCTGCATGGTTTTCTTATCAGTGACAGCCACATCAATTGTTTCCCCGGGTTTAAGCTTCAGCGTTGTTTCAAAAAGTTGATTGTCCGGATCATAACGGGCAATGGTTACGATCAGCGGATTTTTTAACTGTATGCCGTAGATTTTGTAACCGGTTTCCTGATCTGATTCGGCAAACGTGCATGCCACCTGTTCCCCGCGACCGATATTATAAATAAAAGCAACGTGATTTAATTCCGAAGGCAAACTGGGGTGCAGGTACAATTTCCGTTTAAGCATATTTACGCGGATACCCAGATAATCCTGATAAAAATTACGCACGAATTCCGAAACCGACCAGGCCTGCGAATAGGTGCCGCTCAGTTTGATGCTGCCGTCCGCTCGCGGCGCCGCTTCGACGAGTTCGGACATGGAACCGGGCATGCCCAATTCGATAATCTGATGGGCCAGATTTCGGGTCAATGCGAAAGCTTTATCCTGATATCCCGTTTGCACCATCCCGCTGATCACCGGTCCGGCAATCCACTGCCAGCACATGCCGTTATGGTAAGCGGCATCGAAATGGTAAATCTGATCGTGATGCCAGGGATGAAACCAGGGATCGTTTTGCGACAGGGAAGCGACGCCGTAGGGATAAGTCAATTCCGATACCACCTGCTGCACCACTGCCGCGGCTTGAGCATCGGTGACCAGTTTATCCCGCATGGGCACGGTTAAGGCAAACATCTGATTGGGACGGATTTTTTGTTCCGCGGTGCCGTCGGGATTGAGATGATCGTACAGCGCCCCCGTATCTTTTTCGCTGAAATAATGTCTGAAACTGGTTTTCAGTCGGGCGGCGATTTGATTCCACTGCGCGGCCTCTTCATCATGACCGGTAATTTCGGCCAGGTAGGCGCTGACCCGGAGCTGGTTGAACCACAGAGCCTGAATATCGACGGCGCGGTTGCCGCGCGGCGACCAGGCCTGTTTGCCGCGGATGCGGGCGTCCATCCAGGTATCGGCATTATCATGGGTTAAAAATTTCTGCCCATCCATAAAATTGTTGATTGCACCGCGGGCGGCGTGTCTGATCACCGGAAACATCTGCCGGGCAAAAGCGGTGTCGCCGGTGTAAAATACGTATTCGGCGATTTCACGGATCAGCCAGGGCGTGCCGTCGGTAGTGTTGTAGATGATGTCGGTGGGCGACTGCACCCGGTTGGGCACCCGTCCGTAAAGCGGATGCTCAGGATCGGTAATCTGGTAATCGGCAAAACTGCGGATGATGGCCGCGGCTTCGTCGAACAGGCCTGTGACCAGACAAATCCCGGGCAGGGCAATGAAGGTATCGCGGCCCCAGCTCTGATTGAACCAGGGCAGTCCGGCCCATATTCCACTGCCGAACTGTTTGACAATCAGGGCATAACCGGAAACTTTGGCCCAGTGCAGGGCTTTGTCGTATTCGGGCAGACTGGTTTGAAAATGGGATTTGAGCAGCATGCGCCCGATGCGCGTTTTCTTTTCATTGATAAATTTTTCGGGATCGGCGGCGATTTTTGCAGCCTTTTCCTTAATCTGCTTTTCATCTTCACCAAAATAAAAGATAAAATGAACCGCGTTAGCTGCCTCGCTGCGCAACGCCTTTTCCGGCATGATGCGTTCGGTCAGGGCCGGCGGTGATTCGAAAGTGTCTCCTTCTGCAGTCCGCCAGGCTGCCGGTGCACTGGCGGAAAGGGCCAGTTTTGTCTTTTTCGCCTGATCACTGATCAGGACCATATTATCGTTTACACCATAAATAAAATTCAGATGTTCAAATGACGCGTCAAAATAGGGAATCAGTGCAAATCGGGCGGAATTAGTGCCATAAACGGATACGATCATGGCTTTTTGGCCGGAAAGCACGGTCAGTGCGGAACGGGTGCCGTTTTTCCAGAGATGCCTGATCTGGTGGGGCAGGATTTCCACGGAAGCGGCTTGCTGCCGGTCCAGAATCCGGCCGTTTTCGGTCAGCACGAAATCGGAAAGCAGGCGGATGCCGCCGATGTTATAGCCGCCGTGAGGATGGTAGGCAAAGGCATGTCCTTCCCAGAATCCGCCCGCCTGGTCGGTGTAGGCATATACCCGCGGGTCCGCGGCCGTAAGCTTAATGGTCATGTTTTTAATCAGTTGATCGATGGATGGTTTATTCAAGGCGCCGCTCGTTTCTTTGTTTGAACAATTGATGATGAAAATCTGCGTCAGCATAAAAATAAGCACGACTTTCAGGCGATAAAAATAAGAAAGTTTGTTATCCATTTTTCACTCACTTTTTTTTAAGATTTCAAAATAAGTTTCAGGAACGGCGGAAACAAGCCAGATGCCGTTTTCGGATAAGTAAAAGCGGAAATCATCCCGGTGCATTTTCCCGGCATCGATACGTAAAACAATGGGTTTGCCATGGCGGCGTCCGACTTTTACGGCTGTTTCATAATCCGTTGACAAATGGACAAACCGGCGTTTTTTTGTGATTAATCCCCGTTCCCTGATTGAATCCAGATATTTCTCCGCGGTGCCGTGAAACAAAAAATCGGGCGGTTTTTGGGACGTCAATCCCAGGTCGACCGGCAGGGAGTGGCCCTGATTGGCGCGGATTTTGGTCTTATCCGCGTTGAGGGCAAAACGCTGTTTGTCGTTGGTGGTAACCACTTCGAAAATGTCTTCGGCGGTAAAACAGCGGCTCTTGCTTTGGGCAGCGCGGATGATCGATTTGATAGAGCACCAGCCTCCGGCATCCAGGGTCAAATTAATTGACCGCGGATTATGTCTCAATATGTAACTGAGAAACTTGCTTAATTTTACACGTTTTTTTTGATTCATGATCGGATTTTAAGTTAGCAAATCAGTGGAGATATTTCTAATTTTTTGAAGCGATGGGGCGGTGCATCAGGAATTGCCGACGATTCGGCAATCCAATATTCAATTAATTAAATAAGTTTTCAATGCTTTAATTCATCAAAATGGGAAGGCGTATACTTTGGCATAATCTAAAATGCCATGCCCACTTCCATGATGAACTGCGACTCTAACCGTTCGTTGAATCCCAGGTCAAAACGCAGCACCTCGATGTAAGGCAGGCGAAAATGAATTCCGCCGCCGAAGCCGGTCAGAAAATTACGCACACCGAACTCGTGACGCCGGTTCCAAACCATACCGGTGTCAATAAACAGGCCGCCGTTAATACCGAATTTCAGATTTTTAGTCGCCGATTCCTGGTAAACACTGAAGGGCAGACTGTAGTAGCGTACGGGCACAATCGGGAAGCGCAGGGCCAGGGTGGTTAAAAAAGCATGTTTACCCTCGTACACATCAAAAAAATAGCCGCGCACGCGCTCGCTGTAACCGAAGTAGGTGCGGTGATAAACCGGCAGGTCGCCGAGGGACTGATAGGTAAATACCCGTGTTGCAAATATTATTTTATGCCATGGATAATAGTTTCGCAAATCAATCAGATATTTCCAGTAGTCAACGTCATCTTCGAATAATCCGTGATAATGCAGGCGCAGTTTTGCGTACCAGCCCTCCGTAGTATAAGCATAAAGGTCGCGTTTATCGTAAGTTGTATTCAAAACAATGCCGTAGTTGGTTTCCTGTTTTATTCCGCTTTGCAGATATTGGGCGGCTTCCCGGTTAACATGGATTTCATCGCGTGAAAAAGTGACCAGACTGTAAAAGTCGCGCGTCCAGTATTTTCCGATGGTCCAGCCGATGTAATAGTGAGTTTCGTCAAAGGGTTCAACTGGTTCCAGAGATTGGTTCTGCTTAATATATTTTTTCAGATAGATACCCGTGGACAGGTGCAGGTCATCCAACAGCCAGGGATTAAAATAAGTGAAATGAAATCCGGGCCGGTTGCCGAATAATGCCAGAAAATATAGCTTTTCATTCCGGCCGCGAAAATTATCGTGGGCAAATCCGAGACCGTACGTCAGCTTTTTCCAGTCGCGGTCTTCGACACGTAACTCCGGGTAAGGGAATATGTAAAGCCGTTCGGTGACTGAAATAATTAAATTGATCGATTCATCATCGCCGGGAACGGGGATAAATTCAACGCGGTTAAAAAGCCATAAATTTTCCAGGCGGTTTTTTGATTCCTCTATCAGTGAATCGCTTACCACTTCGCCGGTGCTGAATAACAGCTCGCGGGTGATGACCTCTTCCCTGGTTCTTTCATTGCCAACGATAATAATCGCGGCGACCGGTTTTTGAGGAAATGCGTTCGCCCATAAGGCGCCGCTTAAAAACAGGATAAAAATTAGCAGAATTATCTGATATAGACGTTGCTGTGAAAATGACATCATTGAATCTCTAATCTTTGCTTTCTCATTATTCATGTTAACTGTTATTAGCCTTCAATCCAGATCGGATTGGTCAGGGCCAGAAAGTTGCCCCGCTCATTGCTGCTTTCAACTTCAGCGCGCATATAACCCTGTTCTACTTTATTATTAATGACAATGTTTCTATCGAACAAAAATGCAGAATTATTAATTTCTTCTTCAAAAACAGACAATTCATATTTTTCCCTGATATTGCCTGAAAAAAGTCTAATTCTCCTGAGCGCACCAAATTCACTGCTCGATTTTGCCGATAATTGAATATTTTGAACTGAATTGGCGGATCTGCCCATTTCAAACCTATTTTTATCCGATTCGGCCGTAATGCGTATCGCCGGACCGTTGCTCAAAAAATAATTTCCCGAGCGCAGGGCGTCGATGACTGACTGCCGGTTGAGCGGCTTATTACCCGGACAGACTGCCGTACGCCATACCCCGAACAAATGCCGGCGGCTGTCCGAGATAGCGACAAACGGAACGGCGATTTGCCGGCAGCGACCGAAATTGCCATGAGCATCATTACCGGCCAGGGCAAAGCGGCGCGTACCGCCGAGCAGAACCTGTTTCCAGAATTCAATGCCCCGTAAAATCTCTTTTTGGTCGCCGCCGTTAATAATTTGCAATCCGTCAAGATTTTCCTGCCGGGCGTCCGCCGTTTGCCAGTTTGCCCGGTTCAGCAGCAGGCGCTGCAGAAAAGGCGTATGCTGCGCCGGATGCGCGGCAAAGGCCAGGGCATTTTTATCCAGATTCTCAAGTATCTGCGCCAGGTCGTGCTCCGAGCGGGAATTCAGCCACTGCTCGCCGCTGTCGCCGCTGCCTTTGAAGAATTTTTGAGAATTATATATAAGCAGGTGTATGTTTTTGCCTTTCACATTTTGCGCGCTGACCTCTTGTCCGGGAATGATGCAGCAATCCTCTGTTTCATCATTGATTTGGGCGGTTTCTTCAAGGAAGCTGTGCCATTTTCCCAGATCGGGATCGTTAATCAGGTAATTATCAGCCATATCATCCAGATCGTAGGCATGGTCGGTAATGCAAAAATAGGATAGTCCCATGGCTTTTGCCATCTGCGTTGTGGCCCGCAGGGACGCGCCGAACTCCACCTGGTCGCTGGTGTAATTGCTGTGGGCGTGCGTTTCGCCCGAAACGTAGCCAGGGAAAGCGGGCAGCGCCTCAGCGGAAAAATAACAGGAAAATGGTTTTTTTGATTTTCCGGGATAATTATCATTAAAACAGACTTTTCGTTTATTTCGGCGCTGATATTCAATTTTGATATCGATACGGTGACTGCCCGTTTTAAAATCAGTGATATTTTCTTCAAATATTTTATCGTAATAATTTTGATTGATAAGAATCTGCGGAGAAAATTCCGCCTTTTTTTTTTCATCGATAAAAACAGTCAGTTTCTGCAATTTTACAGGGTATCGGTCGGCGTCTTTTACAATTATCAGCACAGGCAATTGTTTGTCGGGCGCCAGACGGTGGGGGACATCGGCGATGATTTCCGGCTCACGTTTTTTTAGCAGACTAAAAAAATATTTAAAACGATAGTGCGTTTCGGCATAGCCCAGCGGCGGCAGAAAAAGTGATATCATATCTTATTTGCGCTCCTTTTCCTGTCTTAAGCCCGGTATGGTTAACACAACCGAAGTGCCTTTTCCCGGTTCAGATTGAATGGAAATATGCCCTTGCAGGTGGCTGATCAGTCTTTTGGTGATCGCCAGACCGAGTCCCGTGCCCTGTTCGCGGGTTGTAAAAAAAGGATTGAAGATCTTATCCAAATCTTCCTGCCTGATCCCCGAACCCTGATCGGTCACGATTATTTTTACGGAATGCTTTTTTTGGGGCAAAATTTCCAGCAGCACCTGTCCGCCTTTTTCCGTTGCCTGCAGTGCATTGCCGGTTACATTCAGCAGACACTGTTTTATCAAATTGGGATCGGATACAATCCCGGGCAGATTATCGGATATTTTGATTTCAAAACGGGAACGTTCCGCTTCGCTGAAACTCAGGCCGATTTGTTCCGTAAGCGCCCTGAAATGTATCGTTTCGGGTGAAATACGCGGTGAACGGGCAAATTTAAGAAAGTCATCGATCAGAATGGAAAGCCGTTTAATTTCCTGAGGAATATAATCAAAAAGTTCATCATCATCTTGCCGGTATTTCTTTTTGATAATATCGTTGGTGCCTTCGATGATATTCAGGGGATTGCGCAATTCATGAGCCACCGATGCCGCCATCGTACCAAGTTGCACCAGATGCTCCCGCTCCTTTATCGCGGTCTGATATCGGATAGTGCGCCGGATGGTGCGAAAGAGGAATGCGGCGATCAGCAATATCAGGATAAAATTAATGATGCTAAAAATCAGCAAACGGTTTTTCAGGTTGTCGATTGTTGCGAAATAGGTTGCCCTGGCCTCAATCACCAGCACGGCAACCGTAAAGCCATCCAGATTTTTCAGCGGGGCAAAGGCGGACATAAAATAATTGCCGGCGATGTTCTGCGGCTCGGAAACGGATTGCCGGCCTTCTAAAGCAGCGCGGAAGTGCGGATTGCCAACCATGCTGAGCATTTTTTGTCGCGCAATCACTTCCGGAGAAGCAACCAGAATTTCACCCTGCGGTGATACCAGCAAAATAGACTGCAGGTTGCTGTTCAGTCTGATTGATTCCAGTTGCTGCAGATAGTAGAAATACTCCAGACTGTTTTGTTCGCCCGGCACGAGCAGGCTGATTTCGAATCCCGATTGATTGTATTCGAGCAGCAGGCGGCTAAGCATCTGATTGGCATCGACCAGACGTTCTTTGAGCTGATTCTTAAACTGCTGTTCCACCTGATTAAGATACAGCCAGACGAAGATGTTCAGCACCAGTACGATGGCAAAACTGAGCCAGAAGAGCCGCGTGTAACGATTGGAATTATTTTCACGAAAAATTTTCATTCTGAATCTTCACCGCCAAATGTCTTAAGCCAGTAGTCCACGTCAATATCTTTGGGATCATATTTCTGTATATTTTCTTTTTCTGAGCGGGATGTGCTTTCGGATTCGGTTTGACTGATCAATATTTCCGATTTCATGGTTTGGGCGCCGTGGTCCCGGGCGGAAAAAAGCACTTCGTTGTCTGAGCTGACTACAGTCCACTGACCTATTTTTTTTTCTTTCCGGATAAACTGGCGAATGATGTCGTCGGCGCTCTGCGGTTTTTTTGAAAATTTTACGGTGATGCCGGGGTATTGTGTACCGGCCTGCTGAATGCCATGCTTGCCGTCAAACACGACGATGATCCGCCCGGCGCCCGGACTGAGTTTGGTGACGATATAATTCATAATCAGTCGAATCGCCCGCTCCGTATCACCCCGGGCAAGCCATTGGGCAACCGGCGACATTTTATGACCGAGATTGTAGCCGTCAATAATATATTTGTTTTTCATAAAGGTGTCTCCAAAACAATCGAATTGCGTGAATGCCTTACTGCCCCCGGATTTCTGTAACACTTTTTCAATTGTTCTGTTTCTGTCTAACGAGTACAATATAAGAAATAATTTGACATATTTTTATTCATTTTCGCGAAAGCGCAAAAAAGGAAAGGTTTACCAGGGAGGCTCTGTCAAATAAGCGCAAAAAACCCTGTCATGTTGACATTGTCACAGTCAGTCTGATTTAATTTCGTAAAATCGAATTGAAATCCTGAATGTTTTCAGTTTCATGAAATTTTATTAGTAAGTTTAGTCTTAATAACCGTGTTACAAGCAGGCACGGTGTTCGAATGTCGGTTGACTATCAAAATTATGGCAAGATAGATGAATTTGGTATAAAATTTGTACTATTATCAATTCAGTTTTGAACCTTTTAAAATTTTGATCGTTAATTAGTAGAAATTTTTTTATAAGGAGTGGAAAATGCCTTTTTTCTTTTATGATCCGACAATCGTTTTGTTGATACCTGCGATAATACTGGCGGTATGGGCGCAGATAAAAGTGCGTTCAACATTTAAGAAATACGAGAAGGTTGCAACCTCAGGCAGTGTAAGTGGCGCCGCCGTTGCCAAACATATTTTACAACGGAATGGCATTTTCGATGTCGAGGTTGAAACTGTTCCCGGTGAACTGAGTGATCATTATGATCCGCGTGACAAAAAATTACGGCTATCAGAAAACAACTATCATGGAAAATCATTATCGGCCGTAGCGGTGGCTGCGCATGAAGCCGGTCATGCAATCCAGCACAACAAGCAGTATGCGCCCTTGCAGTTGAGGCACGCCATTCTGCCGGTCACCAGTTTTTCGTCGGGTGCGGCATTTCCCTTGTTTTTTATCGGTTTTTTGTTTTCAGTTCCCATTCTGATCGATGTTGGGATTATCCTTTTCAGCGCGGTAGTACTTTTTCATCTGGTGACACTGCCGGTTGAATTCAATGCTTCGAACCGTGCACTACAGTTATTAAGCAGCCAGGGATTGCTTGCCAATCAGGAAATCAGTGGCGCCAGAAAAGTACTCAATGCCGCGGCCCTGACCTATGTAGCCGCCGCCGCAGTCTCGTTAATCCATCTGGTGCGGTTGCTAATTCTGAGAGGTGAAGAATAAAAATAACATTCTGAAAGGAGTATTTATGTCAGGAGTAAAAAATTCAGTTGCCGTAGTGCTTGGTCTGATAACCATCGGCGTGGTTATCGGGGTTGTACTAACAACTGGATTCAACATTGATTCGAAATCCATTGCTTCGGTAGGTCAGGATAAAATTTACCAGGAAGCTGAGGCGACGCCTGCCGGAGGCGATGAAACCATGACAGCGGGGAATTTTAATCCCAATGCCATGTTTGTTGACATTGTTGAAAAAGTACGACCCTCTATTGTTTCTATCTATACAACAAAAAAAGTAAAAATGACCCACCCGTTCTTCCGCTGGTTTCATGGAGAAGGTGAAGGCATGCCATTCGATCAGGAAGGGCAGGGCGAAATGCGTCAGCAGGGACTGGGCTCCGGCATCATCATCAGTAAGGACGGTTACATTTTAACCAATCATCACGTTATCGAAGATGTTGATGAAATCAGGGTTAAGTTAACCGATAAAACGGAATACGAAGCCAAACTTATCGGAACCGATCCAACCACAGAAATAGCCCTCATAAAAGTTGAGGCCGAAAATTTACCAACTGCTGTGCTCGGTAATTCGGAAAATGTAAAAATCGGTGAATGGGTTATCGCTATAGGCAGCCCGCTTTACCTAACCTCAACGGTGACCGCCGGTATCGTGAGCGCCCTGAGCCGCGATATCAATATTATCAGTGGCGGGCGTAATCTAACTGGTATCGAGAATTTTATTCAGACCGACGCGGCCATTAATCCGGGTAACAGCGGCGGCGCCCTGCTGAATATCAGGGGCGAAGTAATCGGTGTCAACACGGCCATTGCAACAAATACCAGATATTACATGGGTTACGGTTTCGCCGTTCCCATTAACATCGCCAAGAGTGTTGTTAATGATTTGATGGAATATGGCGAGGTTCGACGCGGCTATCTTGGTGTCTACATTCAGGAAGTTACACCGGTCGTGGCCAAAGGCGTTAAACTGGATAAACCGCGTGGTGTGCTGATTACCAGTGTACTGGAAGGCAGCGCCGCACAAAGTGCGGGGATCAATGATGGTGATGTCATTCTTACCGTAAACGGAAAGGAAGTCAATCAGCCCAATACCCTGCAGGCGCTCATTGGAACCCATAATCCCGGCGATGAAGTAGAGCTGGAATTGTGGCGTGACGGCAAACAAATCGATATGACTGTTGAGTTGCAAGGTCAGGATAATGTCAGTGTAGCCCAGCGCTCAGGCAATAAGAAGAGTGAAGAAAAATCGCTCGAGGATCTGGGGCTAAATGTGAAAGACCTGAACAATCGTGAAATGGAAACTTTTGAATTAAGCAATGGCGTTTTGATTATAAATGTCAGTCGCTACAGCATTGCCAGCAAGGCCGGTCTCACGCGCGGCGAAGTTATTTATGAACTGAACGGCGAAGATGTAAATTCGGTCGACGGATTCTATGATATGATTGGGCAGTATAAAAGCGGCGAAGTTATCAAACTGAAACTGCGCCGCAAACAGGGAAATGAACTCTTCGACCGGCTTGTGTTCTTAGAGATACCTGAATAGAAAATCAATATAAAGTCCATCCGGATTTATTTCCGGGTGGACTTTTTTATTTGTGGAAGAATTTATATTTTTTTGAAACACGTCGGCCGGAAGTATTCCTGACAAGATGACTTATTGATAAAATTTCCCTTATTTTTTCAAAACTGACATAAGCTCCTAAAGTCAATAAATACATGGTATTAACAAGTTTTATTGTTTTTGGCACATATATTGCAAAAATAACAAGTAAATTTGACACTTTGAAAATCTATAATTTTAGGAGGAATAAAAATATGGGTAAAATAATTGGAATTGACCTTGGAACAACGAACTCAGTCGTATCCGTTATGGAAGGTGGAGAGCCTGTAGTTATCCCGAATTCCGAGGGCGCGAGAACAACACCCTCTGTTGTGGCCTTTACTAAAAAGGGTGAGCGATTGGTAGGCGCCTCGGCGAAACGTCAGGCTGTAACCAATCCGCAAAACACGATTTTTTCAATTAAAAGATTTATGGGCCGTTTCTACAATGAGGTTTCTACGGAAAGAGAAGAGGTGCCCTTTAAAATAGAAAGCGGCAGCAATGATGTGGTTGTCGTTAACGTTGGTGATAAAAAATATTCGCCGCCTGAAATCTCAGCGATGATTTTGCAAAAAATGAGACAAACTGCAGAAGATTATCTCGGTGAAAAAGTAACCGATGCGGTCGTTACCGTGCCGGCATATTTTAACGACGCCCAGCGTCAGGCCACCAAAGATGCCGGAAAAATTGCCGGTCTCGAGGTGAAGCGCATCATCAACGAACCGACAGCAGCTTCGCTGGCCTATGGACTGGACAAGAAAAAAGATGAGAAAATCGCCGTGTTTGACCTTGGCGGCGGTACTTTTGATATTTCTATTCTGGAAATCGGCGACGGTGTATTCGAAGTTAAATCGACTAATGGTGACACGCATCTCGGTGGCGACGACTTCGATCAGCGCCTGATCGACTGGATGGCCGATGAATTCAAGAAGGCCGAAGGCGTCGATCTGCGCAAAGATCCGATGGCGCTGCAGCGACTTAAGGAAGCGGCGGAAAAAGCAAAAATTGAGTTGTCCTCATCTATGGAAACGGAAATCAATCTGCCCTTTGTCACGGCTACCGAATCCGGCCCCAAACATCTGAACTTATCACTGTCACGGTCCAAATTTGAACAGTTGATTGATGATCTGATTCAGCGCACGGTACAGCCCTGCCGGTCCGCTTTGAAGGATGCCGGCATGTCCAACTCCGATATTGATGAAGTGATCCTGGTTGGTGGTTCAACCCGTATTCCCAAAGTACAGCAGGTAGTTAAGGAATTCTTCAACAAAGAGCCGCACAAAGGCGTTAATCCGGATGAGGTTGTCGCCGTTGGCGCCGCCATTCAGGGCGCCGTATTATCAGGTGATGTGAAAGATGTGCTGTTGCTCGACGTTATTCCGCTTTCCCTGGGTATCGAAACCCTCGGCGGTGTCAGTACGAAATTGATCGAAGCCAATACGACGATTCCGTCCAAGAAAACAGAGGTTTTTTCGACGGCGGCGGATAATCAGACCACAGTTGAAATTCATGTACTGCAGGGTGAGCGGCAAATGGCCGGCGATAACCGGACGCTCGGAAAATTTATTCTGGACGGCATACCGCCGGCGCCGCGCGGCATTCCGCAAATCGAAGTAACCTTCGATGTCGATGCCAATGGTATTCTGAATGTTACGGCCAAAGACAAGGCCACGGGAAAAGAGCAAAGTATCCGTATCGAGGCTTCCAGCGGTTTATCCGAGCAGGAAATCGACAAGATGAAAAAAGAAGCCCAGCAGCATGCGGCCGAAGATAAAGCCAAGAAGGAAGAAATCGAAACCAAGAATCAGGCTGATAATATGATTTATCAGACTGAAAAACAGCTTAAGGATCTCGGCGATAAGGTTAGCTCAGAGGATAAAACAAAAGTCGAGACCGCGCTGGGCCGCCTGAAAGAGGCTCAGAAAAGCGCTAATGTGAATGAGATGAAATCAGCGATTGAAGGCGTTAATCAAACCTGGAATGAAGTAGCCCAGAAGATGTACGGTCAGGCCAACGCACAGGGTCAGCCCGGCGCACAAGGACCGGATATGGGCGCAGGCGCTGCCGGCGGTCAGGCCGGAGGCGGAGACCAGAAAGGCGGCGATTCAGGTGAAGAAAAAAGCGGCAAAGTAGAAGACGCGGAATATGAAGTTGTAGACGATGATGATAAAAACTAACCAAAAATA